>DDIS01000209.1 GCA_002338615.1 Proteobacteria bacterium UBA1844
CCGCGCCCCGATCGCGGGCTGCACGGCCGCTGATGCGCTCAATCTGTGCGCAGGCCGCCGAATTTGGATAGAGTACGCCGGTTCCAGCGGAGGCGTATTCATGAAAATTGGTGTACCAAAAGAGATTCATCCGGGCGAACAGCGAGTCGCCACAACCCCGGATGTGGCTCTGCAATTGCAGAAGCTCGGCTTCGAAGTGCTTGTCGAGGCGGGCGCGGGCGTTGCTGCCAGCTATTCCGACGAGGCTTACCGGGCTGCCAACTGCCGAGTGGTCGCGACGGCCGGCGACATCTGGCGCGAGGCCGATATCGTACTGAAAGTACGCGCACCTGAAGCGGGTGAAGCCGATGCATTACGCAGTGACCAGACGCTGATCAGCTTTCTCTGGCCGGCGCAGAACCCGGAGCTGTTGCAACAGCTCACCGCAAGCGGCGCAACCGCGATGGCAATGGACAGCATCCCGCGCATCTCGCGCGCGCAAAAGATGGATGCCTTGAGTTCGATGGCCAACATTGGTGGCTATCGCGCAATCGTCGAGGCGGCACAGCATTTCGGACGCTTTTTCACCGGGCAAATAACCGCCGCCGGCAAAGTACCGCCGGCCAAGGTGATGGTTATCGGCGCCGGCGTTGCGGGTCTCGCGGCCATCGGTGCTGCAAAAAGCATGGGTGCCGTCGTGCGCGCATTCGACACGCGGCCCGAAGTGAAAGAGCAGGTCGAGAGCATGGACGCCGAATTCCTGATGCTCGACTTCGATGGTGAAGACGGCGCGGGCGAGGGCGGTTACGCGAAGACGATGAGCGAGGAGTTCATTCGGGCCGAGATGGCCCTGTTCGCAAGCCAGGCGAAAGAGGTGGACATTATCGTCACGACCGCGCTGATTCCCGGCAAGCCTGCACCCCGCCTGATCACCGCCGAGATGGTAGCGTCCATGAAGGACGGCAGCGTCGTTGTTGACCTCGCGGCCGAACAGGGTGGCAACTGCGAATTAACGGTACGTGACGAAGTCGTCAAGCGCGACGGGGTCACCATCATTGGTTATACGGACCTGCCAAGCCGGCTGGCATCACAGGCCAGCCAGTTGTACGGTACCAACCTGAGACACCTGCTTACGGATCTCACGCCGGAGAAGGACGGCAATATCGTCGTCAACATGGAGGATGAGGTGATCCGCGGCGCCACCGTATGCACGGGTGGCGAGACAACCTGGCCACCACCGGCACCGAAGCTCTCGACCGCGCCAGCCAAGAAAAAACCGGCACCGGCACCGGCGCCAAAAGTCGAAAAACCTTCCACCAGCGGACCGATCATTGCCCTTGTTGTCGGCGGGCTCGCGCTGTTCGGTTTGGGAGCGGTTGCGCCGGCATCCTTCATGGCGCATTTCACCGTCTTCGTGCTGGCCTGTTTCGTGGGCTACATGGTGATCTGGAATGTATCGCCCGCGCTGCACACGCCATTGATGAGCGTCACGAATGCGATTTCCAGCATCATCGTGCTGGGCGCCTTGTTGCAGATAAGTTCGGCGGACAACGTGATCATGTGGATTGCCGGGTTTACCGTATTGCTAACGAGTATCAACATCGCCGGCGGATTTGCTGTTACACGTCGCATGCTCGAAATGTTCAGGAAGTGAGATTTTTATGATTGAGAGCGGCATCGTAACTGTTTCCTATATCGCTGCGACGATACTTTTTATTCTTGCGCTCGGCGGCCTGTCGAACCAGGAGACCGCACGACGCGGCAACTGGTATGGCATCGTCGGTATGGCGATCGCGCTGGCGGCGACCATTCTCGGCGTCGTCACGCAGCACTACACGCTGCTTTTTGTCGCGCTGTTAGTGGGCGGGAGTATCGGCATCCTTCTCGCGCGTCGCGTGCAGATGACGCAAATGCCCGAGCTGGTTGCCATCCTGCACAGTCTGGTGGGGCTTGCGGCCGTCACCGTCGGCTTTGCCAACTTCCTCGATTCCTCGGTGCATTTTGCCGGGGTCGAGCGAACTATCCACGACATCGAAACCTACCTCGGTATCCTGATCGGTGCGGTAACTTTTTCCGGCTCGATAATCGCATTCGGCAAGCTCTCGGGCCGCATCGGCGGCAAACCGTTGTTGCTGCCCGCACGACACTGGCTGAACCTGGGTTTGCTGCTTGCGGCAATCTGGTTCGGCCGTGAGTTCGTGTTGCAGTCCGCAGCGGGTGGCGGGACGACGCCGCTGATCCTGATGACGATCGTCGCACTGTTGTTCGGCATCCACATGGTCATGGCCATCGGTGGCGCGGACATGCCCGTGGTCGTGTCAATGCTCAACAGCTACTCGGGCTGGGCGGCCGCCGCGACCGGCTTCATGCTCAGCAACGATCTCCTGATCGTGACCGGCGCGCTGGTCGGCTCGAGCGGCGCAATCTTAAGCTACATCATGTGCCGTGCGATGAACCGGAAATTCATCAACGTGATCGCGGGTGGCTTTGGCACGGGCGGTGGTTCAAGCTCCGCGGGCGGCGAAGAAATCGAGGGTGAGATCGTCGCAATCGACGCGCAGGAAACTGCCGAAATGCTGCAGAATGCGAAGGAAGTCATGATCATTCCGGGCTACGGGATGGCAGTCGCCCAGGCGCAGCACACGGTCTTTGAAATCACCAAAGCACTGCGTGCGAAAAACATCAATGTGCGTTTCGGCATTCACCCGGTTGCGGGCCGCATGCCCGGCCACATGAACGTGCTGCTGGCGGAGGCACGGGTGCCGTATGACATCGTGTTTGAAATGGATGAGATCAACAAGGACTTTCCGAACGTAGATGTGTCCGTGGTGATTGGCGCGAATGACATCGTCAACCCTTCGGCACTCGAAGTTCCCGACAGCCCGATTGCGGGCATGCCCGTGCTCGAATGCTGGCGGGGCGGCACCACCATCGTGTTGAAAAGAAGCATGGCCACAGGCTATGCGGGCGTGCAGAACCCATTGTTTTTCAAAGAAAATACCCGGATGTTGTTCGGCGACGCGAAGGAAACACTGGACGCGGTTTTAAAGCTGCTTTGAGAAGTGCATCAGTTGCTTTTTTCACTTTTTGGCGCAAACTTATATGAGGGGCGTGCGCGGTAAAGGCCGGGCGGGCTGCAAGCACTAAACAAACGAGGTGTTTGAATTGCGAGCCGGAATGGCTTCCGACATATCGCAACAGGTGTTGCGAACCGATGTAGCCGGTATGCCACTGGAGTGGATCGACTACAGGGAAGCTGTACGCCTGTACCACGCCGAACAAGTCGCCTACGACTGCGGCACATTACTCTACACCGTGTTTGGTGGTTACCGGTCGCTCGATGGTCATCGCAGCAAGGTCGACGTCAACTCGATCGTTGCAACGCACGGCACCAGCAAGAGCCTGTCGCGTAATCGCGATAAATACGTTCCGCCGCTGAACAACCGGACGCTGTTCAAACGCGATGCGAATCTCTGTTTGTACTGCGCCATGCGCTACCCAACCCGCGATTTGACACGCGACCACATACGACCCATTTCACAAGGCGGCCGGGACGTCTGGAACAACGTGGCAACGGCCTGCCGACGCTGCAACAACTACAAGGGGGGTCGGACCCCCGAACAGGCCGCGATGGAACTGATCGCGGTGCCGTTCACCCCGACCTACGCAGAATACATCTACCTCAAAGGCCGACGCGTGCTCGCCGACCAGATGCAATACCTGCTGGCGCACATTCCGCGCTCCAGCCCCCTGCACGCCCGACTCACCGACCACATCTTCTCCGGTGAGCAGGTCATCGACACCCACTTCCACGGTTAAAAAAGGGGTCAGGTTTATTTATTGATACCTATTGCCAATGCAACAGGTATCAATAAATAAACCTGACCCCTTTTTTTCCATATACTACCCGAATGCAATACCTCATCGACGCCAGCGTGTATGTGTTTCGCGCTTACTATTCCATGCCGGACGATATCGTCGATAAAGAGGGCAATCCGGTTAACGCCCTGTACGGGTTTTGTCGCTTTATTGGCGACTTCATGGAGCAGGTGCGGCCGGTGCACATTGCGGTGGCCTTCGATGAAAGCCTGACGAGTTCCTTTCGCACCGAGATTTACCCGCAATACAAAGCGAACCGCGAACCGGCGCCGGAGGATTTACGGCGGCAGTTTGCGCTGTGCCGGCGTTTTGCGCGGGCGATGGGATTGATGGAGTGCGCCGACCCAAGGTACGAGGCGGACGATCTTATCGGCACACTTGTTACCCTGGGACGTCTGCAGGGACGGCCGTCGACGATTGTCAGTCGCGATAAAGACCTGACACAATTGTTGACGAAGGTTGATGTCTTCTGGGATTTCGCGGGCAAAGGCAAGCTTGCTTACGAGAAGATCCCCGAAGTGTTCGGCGTGTGGCCGGAGCAGATCGCCGATTTTCTCGCCCTCGCCGGTGATGCGGTCGACAACATTCCGGGAGTGCCAGGGGTAGGCAAGAAGACAGCCGGCGCGTTGCTGCAGCATTTCGGTTCACTCGAAAAAGTGTACGAGAATCTCGACAATATTCACCTGGTCAAGGTGCGCGGCGCGAAGACACTTGGCGCGAAGCTCGGTGCGCACAAAGACGCGGCAGATCTCGCCCGCAGGCTGACGGGCATCGCCTGTGATGCGCCGATGGATAATCCGGAAAAGTACCTCCGGCCTGCGAGACCCGATCTCGGCGCAATCAATGCACTGTACGATGAAGCCGACATAGGCACGGCTTTACGGCGCCAGGCCGAGCGCATAGCGGACCTCCACCAGGCCTGAGTTGTGCCCGACTGGCAGAAACGAAGCAAGCATCGCGAAGCCTTTGTAAAAACCGCGCCGGTGCATGCGCTGCCGATGTTCGAGGCCGAGGCCGAAGGTCTCGCGGCGCTCGCGGCGACGAAGACGATCCGTGTTCCCGACGTTCTGGACGTGGGCATACAACGCGACAAGGCCTTCATTGCGCTCGAATGGCTGGATCTTGCCGGCCTGTCACCGGATCTCGAACGCGAACTCGGCACGCAGCTTGCCCGCCTGCATCGGCACAGCGCTGATCGCTTCGGCTGGCATCGCGACAACGCGATCGGGCCGACGGCACAGCAAAACTCCTGGTGCGAACAATGGGTCGAATTCTTTCGTCAGCATCGCCTGCAGTCGCAACTGGCGCTGGCCCGGGAAAATGCCCATACGGGCGAGATCCAGGAACTTGGCGAGCAACTCGCCGCCAATCTCGAGCTGCTATTTGGTGACTACGAACCGCTGCCCTCGCTGCTGCACGGGGACTTGTGGGCGGGCAACGCAGCTGCAGCGAAAGGCGTGCCTGTAATTTTTGATCCGGCCGTCTATTTCGGCGACCGCGAATCGGACATCGCAATGACGCGCCTGTTTGGTGGTTTCGGTCACGCTTTTTATTCGGCCTATACGTCAGAGTGGCCGATGGCGGCTGGTTACGAGCAACGGCAGAAGCTCTACCAGCTTTATCACGTGCTCAACCACCTGAACCTGTTTGGCACAACGTACCTCGGACGCGCGATGACTTTGCTCAAGGATCTGGGCCGGACTATTCATGAATAGCCCGGCCTAGCCAGGATATGCGACCCATCCCCATATTGATCGCGGCCAGTGCGGTCACGCTGCTGATTTCGTTCTGGAACCGGAATGACCTGCCGCGCAACATTGAGCTCTTACCGGCGCTCGCCGATGAACCGCTGCAGTCCGTAACGGATGAAGCACCATTTACGGTCCGCTACGACGACGTCGATTACCGTGTAGAACCACAATACGACTACGAACTCAATGGTATGGTTGTTTCTTTCCGCCACCACGACGGCAACAGTCGCATGCACCGCCTCTCAAACGATCATCTGAACATGCTGGATGTCTGTGTCGTCTGGGGCAGCAACGCGGCCAATACGCATCTGCAGGACATCAGCTTCTGGAACGGCATTTTCACCTGCAATGTCAAAACGAGCGACCGGGAGGCCTGGGATTCCTTCGATATTTACAAGCTGTCCAACAACCATCTTTTGTCCGATGACGAACGTGTGCGAGACGAGGTCCGTGACGTTCGCATCGGGGACCAGATCAAGGTACGCGGCTATCTTGCGAGTTACGAAAGCGGCGGCGGCGGGAAGCGCGGCACCAGCACGACCCGGCTGGACACGGGTGATGGCGCCTGCGAAACCCTGTTCGTGAAGGAATTTGATATTGTACGGGCGGCGACGAACTACTGGCGCATAGGCATGTACACGTCGCTACTGATTTTCCTGGCCAGCCTGGTGATGTACTTTGCAGCACCGTATAAACCTCACTGACAGAGTACAAGACCCGCGCATGCTGATGATTGCAAAGAATCGATGCAACCAATGTGCGCACGAATGGCAGGACCGGCCGGTGGGATTCGCAGTTCACCAGTGCTGCCCCAAGTGTGGTTCCGTTTACTGGCAGTGGCTCAATTACGAGCAAGTTGCGGCGCCGGCACCGGCGAGCGAGCCTGCACCCGATATTTAAATGCCAGGAATTCGTCGGGTGGCCCTGGCCCCGCAGGATTTTGCGCAAATCGTTCCTCGTGCAACGATCGCCATCTGGTATTGCTGAAACATAACTGGTTTTCTGGCCCCCCTTTTAGGTCGAGTCGGCAGGCAAAAACCTAACTGCCACAGATGCGCACAAAGCCGCTGAGTATGCGCCCTTTTAAAACTCAAGCATGCGGCAATTGGAGGTGCCGGATACTTCCGGAATCGAATCAATCGCTTATTCCAGCGCGGTCTATCGGCGTTGATCAAGTCCATCCGTTTCATGCGCAACTGCAGAATTAAACCCTAACCGGACCCCAGAATTGCCGCATCGGGTCGAGTATTGACAATCTAAAAATTCGGCAGAATATCGCGCCACCAAAATGGCGACCCGGCCAAACAAACGAGGCGCCATGTGACGGGATGACACTGGGGACCCTCATGAAACTTTACTCGCGCGCTGCCGTATCTCTCCTTCTGTTTATTCTTCTGGGCGGCACACAGGCGGCCCATGCCCAAACAACCGGACTCGAGTACGAGCCGCAAAGCTACGAACCAGAAAGTACGCAGCCAGAAAGCGACGAGCCAGAAATTTACGAGCCCGAAGTCTACCAGCCAGAAATCTATGAGCCCGAAGTCTACGAGACCGAAGTCTACGAGTCGGACAACTACGCGCCGGAGCTTTATGAGGTTGAGCCGCCGTTAGCTGACAGTGAGCCGTCGGACAACGAGGTACCGCCAGTGCATGAGGAGGTGCCTCCCGAGAGCGACACAAACGTCGGAACCACGGCGGCCTTTGTCGGTGGTGGCGGCGGCGCGCCGCTCGAGTTCAATGTATCTATTCTCGAGCCGCAGATTCCCGACCGCTACCCCGGGTCAACGGCCCTGGGCGATGGCTACAATCCCGCAACCGGCGAAGTGACATTCTCGGTCGTCGATATTTCTATTCCTGGCAATTCGGCTATCCCCGTTGAGCTGCGACGCTGGATTCCAACAAGCGACTCCGACACCGGCGGGCCAACCGGATGGAAGTGGGACATCCCGCATATCAAGGGAAATTACCTGGAAATGAAACCGGGCCACAACGCCACCGGCTGGGACTGGGGGACGACGACCTGGCACTACGGCGAGAATTGCACGGGCGACTCGGATGCGGTTCTTACGGCCGACGGCAACCTGATCGCCAGCAACATGTACTGGGAAGGAAAGCTCCTGCACATCCCGGATGTCACGTCGGAGAAATTTCTAAAGACCGCGACCGGCACGCAAGTTACAAAGTCCAACTTCAAGGTAAGCAGTTGTATCACTACCAATCCCAGCGGCCAACAGGGCATTGTTGTCGTCGGGCCCAACGGTTTGAAATACACATTTAATCAGATCAAGAGTTACTTCAACGGTAAGGATACGCTCAAAGATCCGAACACGATGACGCGCATCCTGCTCGTCACCAAGATCGAAGACCGGTTCGGCGGTTATGTCAACTATACTTACGACGCAAGCAGCAACCTTACACAAATTCTCGCCAACGACGGCCGCAAAATCGTCATCGCGTACCAGAGCGTCTCGGGCAAACTTCGGCCGACCACCGCCACCGTAGACAACAACGCGCCGACTGCGGACAGAACCTGGACCTACAACTACCAGACTACCGGCGGAAAATATCTTCAGTCGGTGACCTTACCCGACGCCAGTCAGTGGCAGTACACGGGCCTCAATATTTTCAACTTTGATCCCAACGATCCCGTCGGTGTCTATAACTACAACATCAATCGCAATGTGGGTAATGGTGCCCCGTATTGGGCACCAGCGTGCGGCGCATCCGCGACCAATCAGTACGCGACGGTTACCACGCCGGACGGCGCTGTGATCGCTTATACATTCCGCGAAACATTTCACAATCGCTCCGACGTCGAGCCGGCGGTACTCTGGGGTATGCAGACAGGCTATGACGGCCAGGCCAGGAATTTACACTGCACCGTGTCTTTGTCCCTGACGAATCGAACTGTTTCCGGGCCCGGCATACCCACTATGCAATGGAGCTACAGCTATTCCCAGAATCAGGGCAACTATAACTCGATGAGCAACATGAATCAGTTTCTGACTGGTCAATTCGATTTACTGCCTCCCGCCTACGGCTTTCCGTCGATGATTAATTCCGTAACCGACATCGACTATCGCTCGGTCACTATCAACGGTCCGGACAAACGTACGGTTTTTTACATCAACCGAAAGTTTCAGTCACTGACCGAGGGTATGGTGGTGGCCGAAGATACGGTAGAGCCAAGCACGTCGACACTGATAGAGCGCACCGAAAAGACGTTTGTTCAGGGCGCCTTCGTCGGTAATCACTGGTACAAGTGCCCCTGCGGTGGCGAATACCCACCGTCCAATGCCGTCAATGCCTATCAGCTTAACTACCGCATCAATCAAACGAAAAGCGATCTCTTCCAATACAAGCCGGCCTCCGAGCGCTATACGACGACGTATTCGGTTTTCAATGCCAACGGCACACCGACGCTGATCGGCGAAAATAACAGCCTGGGAAGTAACACACGCTACACGCTAACGGACTACCGGGATGGCGCGTCGGCGTGGATTCTCGATCAACCCTACCAGACCCGGGTATCAGCCACGGCAAGCAACTACACGACCACGGAATACCAGTACTTTGACACGCTGGACAGACCAACGACGCATCATCGTTTCGGCCGTTACGATAACAAGGTGGCGAGCTATCATGCGGACGGCAACGTCAACCGCGTGGAGCAGAACGCGACGAATCGGTGGCACGAATACTCCAACTACAAACGGGGTATTGCACAAACCATCAAAACACCGCAAAGCCTGAGCACTACGCCGCAATACGCTTACATCGTGGTGGACGACAACGGCTGGAAAACCAAAATTACGGATTACGTCGGCAACGTTACCAATTACGCATACGACCCGCTGGGACGCTTGACGCTAATCGATCCCGTGAACACGGCCTGGACGAACACGACCTTCGCCTACTCGAAAACGACCGGCAGCGAAGGACTGAGCAATATCGTTGCCGGTATGCCGAAACGAACGAAAACGCGCGGCAGTTTCAAAGAGACGATGTATTTCGACGCGCTCATGCGACCCGTACTTGTGAAACAGGAGGACACCGCCAAGAGCCTTGTGCGTTTCGTGAAAAAAGCTTACAACGCCAGCAGCAACGTCGTCTTCCAAAGCTATCCTTCGTTCTCATCCGGCAGCACAACGAACGGTGTGGTGACCCGTTACGATGCGCTGCAACGCGTCATCGAGGTCGATGAGAACACCAGCCCGGGCAGTGAGGTCTATACCTATCTCTACGGCAACAAGGTTCAGCTGAATAACGCCAGGGGTTACATCACCACGACAACCTATCTTGCCTACGGCTCCCCATCGACCAGCGCACCGGTCCTGATTGCGCAGCCCGAAGGCGTCTCGACCTCGATGGCCTACGATATTTTCGGCAACATGACCTCGGCCAGCCAGGGTGGCATCACGCAGTCCAATGTGTACGACGCCTACAAGAACCTCTGCAAGATTGTCAGGCCGGATTCCGGCAACGAGGCGTTTCTGGTTGATGCGATCGGCCAGGTGTCCTGGACGGCACACGGCAGTTCCGTCGACAGCCTCACGACCAGTTGTGATACGACGGTTACCGCCGCCGATCAAACCGTCAATACCTACGATAACCTCGGCAACCTGAAGCTCGTGAACTACGGAGACTCGAGTCCGGACATCACCACGACCTACAACAAGAACAGCCTGCCATTGACGATGGCCGCGGGCTCTGTTGTCACCACCTATGGCTATAACTCCGCCAACCTGCTGAGCAGCGAATCACTGGCCGTCGACTCGCAAACCTTCAATGTCACGTACGGCTATAACGGCCTCGGGCATCTCTCGAGCCTCACCTATCCGACGGCCGTGGTGGTCGACTTTGCGCCCAATGCCTTCGGCGAGGCGACCAAGGCAGGCACTTATGCCTCCAGTGTCGGTTATCACGCCAATGGCT
>DDIS01000070.1 GCA_002338615.1 Proteobacteria bacterium UBA1844
GGGGATGTCAGCGCGCCTGCGCACCGTGCCGCCGGTGTCGTCGGCCACTGAGCCGGGCAGCCCACCTGTACCTGCCTCCGGTCCGCCGTATGCGAAGACCAATGACCTGCTTGAGTGCAGCGGCCTTGTGCTGGGCAGTCCGACGCGCTTCGGCAATATGGCAGCCGCAATGAAGTATTTTCTGGATGGCACCAGCGGTGGCTGGCTTGCGGGGCACGCCGCAGGCAAACCAGCAGGCGTCTTTACCTCGACCTCGACGCTGCACGGCGGGCAGGAAAGCACACTGCTGACAATGGCGGTGCCACTTTTGCACCACGGTATGCTCCTGGTCGGCTTGCCTTTTACCGAGCCGCTATTATCGACGACTACGACCGGCGGCTCGCCTTACGGCGCCACCCACGTCAGCTGGAATCGCGATGGCGATGCCTTGTCAAATGATGAAATTCAGCTGGCACGCAAACTTGGCGCCAGAGTGGCTGACATCGCCGCACGCCTGGACAGCAGCCGCTAAGCTCCAGGCTAGGTCAGGCCCTGGTCAGTCGTCATTTTCCTCAGCATCTCGCTGACAAACGGTACCGTCAAGCGCCGCTGGGCGCGCATTGCCTCTTTGTCCAGCCGGTCGAGCAGGTCGTAGAGGCTGCCCATATCGCGACGGCTGTGCGTTAACAGGTATCGCGCGGCTTCATCCGGCAAATAGAGGCCACGCTGCTTCGCGCGCAGCACCAGCGCGGCAATCCGCTCCGCGTCCGCCAGCGGCCGCACATTGTAGCTTGGCAACTGCGTGAGCCGGCTCAATAGATCCGGCAACTCGATCGGACACTCGCGCGGCGGCATGCTGGCCGCAACCACCAGCTGGCCCGCGTGCTGCTGCAGTTCGTTGTACAGCGTAAACAGGGCATGCTCCCAATCCGCCCGCCCGGCGATGAGCTGCAAATCATCGAGGCAAACGAGTTCACGGCTTTCCAGGCCTTGCAGCATGCCGGCGCCCGCGTCGGCGAGTGCGCCGAGTGGTACGAAAGCCGCACGATCACCAGCCCGTTCGCACACGGCTTGCAACAAGTGCGTCTTGCCCGTTGCCGCGGCGCCCCAGATCCAGCAGCCGGTCCCGGATTTTGCCTCGGCGATGCTTTGCAATAGCTGCCACAGCTCTTCGTTGCCGGCTGCCACGAAACTCGTGAATACGGCATGGTCGGCAAGACCGATGGGGAGCGCCAGCTGACTCATGCCCGGCCACCTGGTTCAGGCTGATTGCGGTGGCGTCTCATCATCAGTCTCGGACCGGCCCGACTCGCTGGCCACTTCGTCGGCAGCACCGGCGTCAATGGCGGGATGTTCTTTCAAATAGCGATTGTATGCAAAGCGCAGCAACACAGACAGGACCGCGGCAGCCGGCAATGCCAGCAGAATGCCGAAAAAGCCGAACAGCTGGCCGCCTGCCGCAATAGCAAATATCACCATGACCGGATGCAACCCGATCCGATCACCCACAAGCTTCGGCGTCAATATCGAGCCTTCGACCATTTGTGCTATGCCGAAAGTTGCAAGCACACCGACGATGCGCCAGAGGGGGTCCGGTTCAAGTACCACCGTGAGCGTTGCGAGCGTGATACCAAAAACAAAGCCGAGGTACGGCACGAAACTGACCAGCCCTGCCACCACGCCGATAGCGATGGCGTATTCAAGTCCGACCAGCCCGAGCCCAAGCGAGTACATGCAGGCAAGACCGAACATGACCAACAGCTGGCCACGCAAAAATGCGCCAAGTATGTCGTCCGTTTCTCTCGCCAGTGCGTAAACCGTGTCGCGATTGCTGGCAGGAATCAGCGCGGAGATATGCCGGATGATCCGGTCCCAGTCGCGCAGCATGTAAAAACTCAGGATTGGAATGAGGAAAATGCTCATCACGGCGGCTGCCAGCATGCCACCCGTGCTGGTAAGAGATTCCAGCGCCTTGCCGCCCCAGCTGCCCGCCATGTCGCTGTATCGCGCGAGGAACGCACTTAAACCCACGTCGTCGCCCAGCTCAACACCAAGCAGTCCCGCGAGGCTCGGCAACCATTCCTCCTCCACCTGGCCAAGGATAGTTGGCAGGGCCGCAAACAGGGAGCTGACTTGTTGCCGGATCAGCGGCCCAATCAACAGGACCAGCGCTGCAATGAACAGGAAGGTCAGCAGGAAGACCGTGACGACCGCCAGTGTGCGGGGCAGACGGAGTTTTTCCAGCCGGTCGGCAAGCGGGTCACCGATGTAAGCAAGCAGCGCTGCGGCAATAAAAGGTGTCAGAACAGGCGCAAGCAGGTACAGCAGCACGCCGGCGATTGCGATGGCGATCAGCCAGGCCATTCTAAGTTCGGTCGTCATGTACTTGCTCCCTTGCGTGCCCGGCCCGACCAGCGCAGGACGTAGTCGATACCGCTCACACACACGGTAACAAATGTCGCCGCACCCAGAACTGTGATGGTGATGCCGGCCGGCCAGCCAAATGCAGCACGGCTGACAACAAACAGGAGAAACAGCATTTGCAAGGCGGTGTTCAGTTTGCTGATATTGGTAGGTTCACCGGCAACGGGTTCGATCAACAATTGATACGCAGTGGCTCCGGCGACGATCACCACGTCGCGCGCGAGCACGGCCACGGTCAGCCACAGCGGAATGAGATGTATCGACGTCAGCGTAATGAACATACCGGCCACGAGCAGCTTATCCGCGATCGGGTCCAGCAAGGCACCAAGCCGGGTCTGCCAGCTGAAACGAACAGCGAGGTAGCCGTCGAGCCCGTCAGAAAAGCCCGCGATGCAAAACAACAGCAGTACCCAGCCGTACTCGCCTTGCACCAGCAACACCAGCAGCGGCGCGATCAGTATGATCCGCAGGGCGGAGATTGCATTGGGTATCCAGCTCAGCGACATAGTGAAGGGGGCCGCGTTCAGGGGCTGAAAAAGAATTCCAGCGTATCTGGCTGCAGGTTGTCGTCCTCCAGGCCACCCAAATCGATCCGTTCCTGCTCAACGAGCCCCGCATACCGCAGCGCGCGGGCCAGGCGCGCCGCTCCGCCGTGTGCGGTAACCCGGTAACGGACCCGGTCGCCGGCAATTTCGGTAATGGCATAGCTGTCGATGACGTTGACGCCGGCCATGATTTTCTGCACCTCGCCGTAATTGTCGACCGACGTCACGCCAGCAATGCTGACGTCGACGGCGCGCAATGGTTCGTCACCGCCGATTGCGAACTGGGCTGCCAGCAGTTCTGAAAGCTGGGCGATTATAACTTCGGGGTCGCCCGACCAGTTGCGACGCTCATCACCGAAATGATAGGTCCAGCGCTTCTGCGCATTACCGTCGGCACGCACCCGCCCGATCAGGACGGAGTTGACGTCGTAGCGTCTTGATGCCGCAAGGACTCGTTCGTCGAATCCACCCCAGATATCGCTGTAGTCGAGATTCGCGAGATCTTCGCTGTCGAGCAGCGGAAACACGACAGGCAGGCCGCGACTTGCCGCAATTTCCAGTATCCGTTCGCGTAACTGGCGATTCCTGTCCAGCGAGCGCGCATCACCTTCGCGCACCTCGGCGTCGGCGGCGCCAATAATCTCGCGCTCGCCCTGGCCCCAGTCAACCGCCACCCACACGAGCGTGACCGGCCGGTCACCGCCCCACAATGTCTGGCCTGCATCGCGCAGGGTCTTTTCTATCGCGTTGCCGTCGAAGGATACGAACATCGTTTGCTCGACGCCCGGCTGAAATTGCACCACATAAGCCGCGGGATCCGGGAACAACGCCTCGTACAGGTCCGTGTCGCTAAGCAACTCCGAGCCGGAAACGCGCAGAATCACCTGCTTCAAGGCGTCCGCATACGCCTGCTCGCGCGCGTTACTCTGCCCTGCGTCGTAGGGAACCTGCGCCGTATATAGCGCCGTGACCTCCGCAGCATTGAGAGCTGCTGTCGCGAACAAGCTAATCAGCGCCAGACTGCAAAACTTCATCCTGCCTGTTTCCCCGTGTGTGCACAGCGACTATTATATCGCCCCCACGCAGTGCGACCATGACTAAATGAGCGAAAAACCATTAACTTACAAAGATGCCGGTGTCGATATTGATGCCGGCAATGCGCTCGTCGAGAGAATCAAACCTTTCGTGGCCCGCACGAGGCGCCCGGAAGTACTGGGCGGACTCGGCGGTTTCGGTGGCCTGTTCGCGTTGCCGCCTGGCCGTTATCGGGAGCCGGTACTGGTCTCGGGCACGGACGGTGTCGGTACCAAGCTGATACTCGCGCAGCAGCTCGGTCAGCACGAAACCATCGGTATCGATCTCGTCGCGATGTGCGCAAACGACGTACTGGTACAAGGAGCCGAGCCCCTGTTCTTTCTCGATTACTTCGCTTGTGGCCAACTCGATGTCGACGTCGCTGCAACCGTGGTCAAGGGCATTGCCGAGGGCTGTACGCAGGCGGGTGCGGCTTTGATCGGCGGTGAAACCGCGGAAATGCCAGACCTCTACCAGCCCGGCGAATACGACCTTGCGGGGTTTTGTGTTGGCGCGGTTGAGCGTGCCGACATTATCGATGGCAGTACTATCAAGGCCGGCGACGCGCTGCTTGGCATCGCCTCGAGCGGGCCGCATGCAAACGGCTATTCGCTGATTCGCAAGGTGCTTGCGCGTTGCGGTGACGCCGTAATCGATGGCGTGAGCGTGCGCGAACGTATGCTGACCCCGACCCGAATTTATGTGCGTTCGATACTCGCGCTGATGCAGGCTGTACCGGTCAAGGGTCTCAGCCACATTACCGGCGGGGGCATCAGTGAAAATCTGCCGCGCATGTTGCCGGAGAGCGTGCATGCCGAACTTGATAGCGATAGCTGGCAACATGGCGCATTGTTCGAGTGGCTCGCCGAGGTGGGCAGGATCGAACTGCATGAAATGCGTCGTACCTTTAACTGCGGCGTCGGCATGATTGTCGCGGTCAACGGCGTGGATGTCGATGCGGCGCTGGCATCACTCGCAGCAAGCGGCGAGCGTGCCTGGAAAATAGGTGAAATCGCCGCGGGCGGCGGTGCGGTAAATTATCGTTGAAACCGGCCACTGAAGTACGCCGCTGCCGTACCGCCATACTGATTTCCGGCTCGGGCAGCAATCTGCAGGCGTTTATCAAGCAGGTTGCGGATGGACGCCTGCCACTCGACATTGCACTGGTGGTCTCCAACCGCTCAGACGCTTATGGGCTCCTGCGCGCCGCCGCCGCCAGCATCCCGACCCTGGTCATTTCGCATCGGGATTTCGCATCGCGTGATGCATTTGACATGGCACTCGCCGCTGAACTCGATGCCGCGGCGATCGAACTCATTATCCTCGCAGGTTTCATGCGTATCCTGAGTGCCGCGTTTGTGCAACATTTCGCCGGCCGAATCATGAACGTGCATCCTGCGCTGTTGCCCCTGTACCCGGGACTCGATACACATGCGCGCGCGTTGGACGCGGGCGACAGGCAGCACGGCAGCACGGTACATTTCGTCACGGAGGAACTGGACGGCGGACCGCGCATCATTGCCGGCCGTATCGCGGTGCGCAGAGAGGACACCGTAGCCAGCCTGAAGTCGCGCGTACAGGCGGTCGAACACCAGATATACCCGCAGGCGGCCGCCTGGTATGCGGAACAACGCCTGTCTTACCGCAACGGCGAAGCGTTGCTCGACGGACAGCTCCTGAACGAACCCGTAGTCCGCGATTTCGACTAGTGTCCCGTGCGATTAATTCGTTGAATGTAGTTCGAGTCCGTTTTTTCGGCCTGCAAGGCTTGCCGACGAGTCATAGCCGTAGCTATGGCGAGAAGGCAAAACGCCGCAG
>DDIS01000203.1:0-5594 GCA_002338615.1 Proteobacteria bacterium UBA1844
CGGCCGACAGACGTCGTGGTGGTCGCAACCTACAGGCGCGACGAGCCGATTGCTGCGCTCATGGCTGCAGCCCGCAGCATGCCGGACGTCAGCTTTGCGTTCAGTGGTGACGTTGCCAAGTTTCGCAAAACGACAATTGACGTGCCGTCGAACGTGCGTCTGACCGGGTTCTTGCCCGACAGTGACTACTGGCAATTACTGAACGACGCGACTGTTGTCTGCGATCTGACGTTGAAATCCGACTGCCTGGTCTGCGGTGCCTACGAGGCGCTTGCCTTGGGCAAAGCGATGCTGCTGTCTGACAACCCTGCAACCCGTGATATTTTCGCTCCGGCCGCGGTGTTTACGGGGAGCAACGCCGAGGAGATCGCGTCTGCTTTGCGAAGCGCACTGGATACGAGGAAAGTTCTTGAAGCGGGTGCGCAAGAGCTGAACAAGACCTATGATTTAAAGTGGCAAGACGATGCCAGAAAAGGAATGGAGTCCATAATGTTGCGCGCAGCGAAGAAGCGAGGCCCGGTGCGATGAGCGAGCTGCCGCGCATCCTGTTTTTTAATATCAATGGCTCGGGTATGGGGCATCTCAGTCGTTGCCTTGCGTACGCACACCGCATGCGTGGGCGGGCTCGACCCGTGTTTTTTTCACTGGCGTCGGCCGTCGAGATTATTGAGGACATGGGTTTCGAGGCTGACTATTTCGTTTCAGCATTCTGGTCAAATTCACATATCAACGCTTGGAATCGGGAATTGGCTGTCAGGGTTGGCCTCATGCTCGAGGAGGTTCGTCCGGCTACGGTTGTATTCGACGGAACCTGGCCGTTTCACGGTTTCATGGATGCTTGCGATATCTACGGCGTTCCGACCCGCGTCTGGTCCAACCGCGGCTTGCACAAAAAGGAATTCGGTCCGGTGCCGGTGAAAGAAAGTGCTTTTGATCTCGTGATCCGGCCTGGGGAGATTGGCACTCAGTTTTCTGTCCTGCAGGCAGAACAGCCAGGCCGCACGATAACCACACCACCCGTAACGCTCTTGACCCGGGACGAAATGCTGAGCCGCGAACAGGCTCGCAAGCAACTCGGATTAACCGCCGATGGCCGCTATGCGCTTTTTTCCCTGGGGCCGGGCAATCTAAAAGACGTCGGCAATATAGCGGTCGGATTGCTGGACCAATTCCGGCGACGCGGCTTCACCGTAGTCTGGGCGCGTGCACCGATTTCAGTTCGCGATGTGGAGTTGCCGGATGGTGTATTGCCAATTTCGGTATTTCCGTTGGTGCGTTATATGCACGCATTCGACGTATTTGCCGGTGCCGCAGGTTACAACACCTGTTGCGAAGTCCTGCAAGCAAGCGTGCCCAGTCTGCTGGTGCCCAACAAGATGGTGGCAGATGATCAGTCGCGCCGTGCGGAAATGCTGGCTCGCATCGCGCCCGTGGTCGTATCGTCATGCGAAACCGATGAGCAACGACAGGAATCTGTCGCTCAGCTCCTGCAACTGCACCGCGCCCAACAGGAGCCGGTGATCGTCGATCTTGATGGTGCGGAACAGGCGGCTGATGAAATCGTAAAACTTGCGGTCGGCGAGGTCGCTATTTGAGTCTTCAAAATGAAATAGCAGATCTGCGCGCGCGGTTGCAGGCGCTCGCTCGCGGCGTGGACGACGAGCTCCTGCGGCGTTACGTACTTAAGTTTCCACCGGCGGACCGCCTTAGCCTGTACCGGCGAACACGAATTTTGATCGGTCGCGTGTTGCGCTGGTTAAAACTTCGGCCTACTCGTAAACTCGAGCCTTGGCTCGCGAGTATGCAGCATGCGCCCCGAAGCGAGGCGGCGGAGCCAATCGTTATCTGGGCCTTCGATATTGATCGCGACACATTGCGTCGCTCGTGTGAGGGTTTCCAAACCCAGCTCGCAGACCTGTATGACCGGGCACCGGTATTGATCACGGATATCGCGGATTTCGCTTTTTATTCGCGGCTCGGCTGGCTGGTCGAGTACGTCCCCAGGTTGTCGGCACCGGCGGCTGGTTATGCTGCGCGCAAGCAGTGCTATTTGGCATGGCGCTACCAGGATGCGGTCGTATTTCCGGCGTCCGCCGGATTGCGTGCCGACGTGCAGCTGCAGGAGTTCATGCGTGACTGATGCAAAAGGCACCCGGTTGCCATGTGTTGTCCTGTTCAATATCAACGGCTCCGGCATGGGCCACTTGACGACCTGCCTTGCCTATGCAAACCGCCTGCGAGGCCACGCAAGGCCCGTTTTCTTTTCCCTGGCCTCAGCCATTGAGATGATCCACGATATGGGATTCGAGGCTGACTATTTGGTTTCCCGGTTCTGGTCCCGGGCCACATCATGGGCGTGGGACCAACAGCTTGCGATGCGCCTTGGCATGTTATTTGAGCGCGTACGACCAGATGTGGTCGTTTTTGATGGCACCTGGCCTTATCGAGGCCTGCTGCATGCGGCCTCAGTCTACGGCGCACCGCGCCTGGTCTGGTCGAACCTGACCTTGTACAAGAAAGGCATGCGTAAAGTTCCTGTTCGGGAAGATAACTTCGACCTCGTAATTCGGCTCGGGGAGATCGGCTGTGCATTTAGCGTGGAGCAAGAGGCACCACCGGTCCGCAAAGTGATTATTCCGCCCGTAACGCTGTTGCAGGACCATGAGTTGCTCGATAGAAATGCGGCACGCGACGCGCTGGGCTTACGCCGCGAAGGGCGTTTCGTGCTTTTTTCGCTCGGTCCCGGCAATCTGAAAGACGTTGCAGGCATCGGACGGGCGCTGATTGATGAAATGAAGGCTCGCGGCTATTCCGTAGTCTGGGCCCGTACACCGATCTCTGTCAGGGATGTAGAGTTGCCCGACGATGTGACCCCGATAAGTGTTTATCCACTGGCGCGATACCTGCGCGCATTTGACCTCTATGTCGGTGCGGCCGGCTACAACGCCTGTTGTGAAATTCTGCAGGCCCGTATACCGAGCTTGTTTGTGCCGAATAGGCAGGTTGCCGACGATCAGGCTGCACGTGCTGCGATGGTTGCCAGCTCGGTCCCGGCGGTTGTTTCCAGTTGTGAGTCAGCGGAGCAAATATCGAACGCGGTAGGGACGCTGATGGCGTCGCGCTATGTGCCAGTCTCAGGGCCGAGCCTTGATCTAAGCGGCGCGGACCATGCAGCCGATGAAATATTGGCGCTGATCGGCGTCCAGCGGTGAGTCTGATCTGGCGGTGTCCGGTCAATGGCCGCCAATAAATCCGGCAATACGCTGCAATAATCCGTTACTGTGCGTCGGGCGCTCTGTCCCAGAGAGAGGTTTGCGGGCGATACCCCACCGGCGTTGATCGATCATCCGAATATCGGTGTAACCAAGATGCGGCACAAGCGTATCGAACACCAATTTCACCGCCGGCGTTGCGCTTTCGTCGGCACTGCAAGCACGCCAGTATCGTGGTGCGCTCGTACGGCTTTTCATCGCCTCCTTTATAGTCCATTTGAGGTCATCGAAAACGATCCACCCTCCAGGCCGCAAAAGCATATCAACAAGCGCGAATCCGAACCCGGTACAGTCCCAGGTGTGGCCACCGTCAAAATAGCAAAAGTCAAATTGAGGTCGCGGATTCGCCTGGATCATTTTGGCAAGTTCCCAGGTGTACGATCGATGCGCATAGATTGGCGTTACGCGATGGCCAAGATTTAATGTTGCAAGGACTTGCTCGATGTTCGGCTCACGTTTTCGCGCCGGCTCAAGGTCAATCGTGACGAGATGGCCTCGGCCAAGGTCTTCGAGAACAGCTGCAAAGTATGCGCTGCTTTTTCCATGGAAGAAGCCAATCTCGAGCAGGTCACTGGCATTCTCATTGACAATCAGGTCACGTAAAATCGTCGCTTGCGCTGGGCGCATATAAGGAAGATCGTCAAATAATTCCGAAACCCGATTAAAATGGTCTGGTGAGTTGCCCGTTTCACTAGTCATGTAATTCCCTGAGATGAGTCGAAGTATGAAACTGCAAGAGGAAATTCAGCAGCTGCGCCAACATTTGGAGAGCTTGGCAGCGCGCAGCGATGATGACCTGAATCGATACCGACTCGCAAGCCCGCCACTGCCACCGGGAATGTATTGGCAAGCACGTTGGTTGGTTGGGTGGATCCTGCGCAGGCTCGAAACGTTGCGTCTCAAGCCTCCAAACCCCTGGCCGGCAAGCCTGAAACATGGTGTGCAAAGGTCGCGTGCGAAACCGCTATTGATCTGGGCCGTTGGCATGAATCCTGATTCTTTGCGTACCGCCTGTGACGGCATCGCGAAGATGTGTGAATCGGCACCTGACTTCGCGCCTGTCCTGGTCACGGATGTGGCCGATTTCTCCTACTTTTCGCGACTTGGTTGGTTGGTTGAATACTTGCCCGAGCTGTCGGGGCACGGCGATACGTACGGTGAACGAAAGGCAATGTTTCTGTCTCGCTTGTACAAGGGGGCACCGGTGCTGCCTGCATCGGCCGGGTTAGTGGCGGATACCGAATCGGGAACATTGGCCCACTGGCTGGCTGCGCTAGGGCGATAGACCAGGTCCGTCGATACGGAAAACTCTGGATAAAAATTGTTTTTAAAGAGATCGTGTACTTGAACGTATCCTGCGGATCCCAGGGCAACGCTCGTGCGGCCGGTTTCTTGCCAAAGTCGGCAGATCTAACGATCAGTTCGCGTCGTTTTGATCTTCACAGGATTGCACCATTCTGCTGGACTCGGTATTTTCGTCGCACAGAAATCTGATGATCGCGTGAACGCGATAGATCCGCACTGTTTCACCTACCAGGTAATAAGGTACATTGACCATATTTTCTTCACTGATCATCGGCAACTATGCGGCAAGAGCAGCAAGCCCTCGAGAACTTAGTTGACACGCGCCCCGCATTCCAGCGCAGGCATTAGGACTTCTGATCTGTCCTACCCGCTGGGTTTTGTCGCAGGCCGGAATTTGCGATGGGTGCCTGCCCATTTCGCGCAAGTATCGTTCGTATGCCCGTTGTATGTCCACCCCGATACCACGGTGGCGGTATCTGCATCTGGGAAAAATACCGTAGCTGTTATCGGCGAGGCTGTTCACCCTGAACATCCTGAGATGGACCACTTCGGTGTTGCGGCCCTGCTTGCGCAATGCAGCGCAAACCCGCAAGCCGAGATCGATAAACTGGTTGGTCGCTTTGTCATCATGTCGAGCTTTGATAGCGGTGGAATTGCCGTTCAGTCGGATGCAATTGGCATGCGGTCTGTCTACTTTGTACGCGACGAAGGGCAGGCGATCGTAGCTTCCGCCGCGACGCTGGCCTGTCGAGCTTGCCATGAGCAGGACGGCCCGACCGCAAGGATGCCTGCTAAATGGGGCTACCCTGGCATGCGAACCCCGTACGTCGATGCCCTGCGCTTGCCGCCCAATATCTCGCTCAGGCTGGATGACGGCACCGTGTGCCGATTCTTCCCGCTTGAAGTCATCGAACCGTGCACACCGGCAGATTTTTGGGATTTCGCATTCGCACGGGCGAGCAGGGCTGTTTCAGGCATGGCCCGGCGCAAGTCACTCCTCCTGTCGCTAACGGCGGG
>DDIS01000203.1:5710-56091 GCA_002338615.1 Proteobacteria bacterium UBA1844
CCTGGATAGCCGTACCAGCCTCGCCGCAACGCGAGGGCTTTGGTCCGAAATCATTTTCTTTACGTATCAAAGGCGCAATGCACCATCGCTAAAATGCGACGTGCTGGTGGCAACGGATATCGCGCGGCACCTCGCTTTGCGTCACCTGGTCATCGATTACACTGACCTGGATCCGGACGCATCCGTGATTGCAGCCATCAATGAGAATACCTTTGGTTTTCATCAGCAAAAGCTCGCGTGCGCTTACAAACGCCAGTTTGGAAACCAGCAATTTTTGCATGTGCGGACAAATCTGTTGGAGCTGGCTCGAGCCAATCTCTATGGGTACAACAACAAGCGCCCTGGCCTCACAGGCGGCCCGGCCACTGCGCGACAGATGGCAAGATTTTATGCATTTGCGGGTGGGCTTGCATTTAGCGAGGAACAAGTCGCCGCGTTTGACGAATATGTTGCCATGACCGAGTTTGCGTGCGCACTGAAATTTGCGAGTGCATGGGACCTGTTTTTCATTGAGCATCGAATGGGGGCCTGGCACTCCGGAGTTGTTGCAGAATCGGATGTTGCTTTCGATACTGTCGTCGCCTTCAATAGTCGCGACATGATAAAGCGTATTTTGGGTATCCCTGAGCAAACTCGCACTGCGGACAACATATTGCGCGGTCGATTGGCAGACATGTTGCCGGAAATTTCTGGAATTCCCATTAATCCGAAGAATTATCCGGCAATCAACGCAAAACGCCGGTAAAATTCCTGGCTGTGAGCCGACTGAAAGCATCTGTTCCCGAACTCGATGAGATGCAAGCACATCTCCGATTTCCCGGGCGCGCCGATATCCTGGATCGCGTCTACAAACGCGTGCTTGCAGCGATAGATCCGAAATATGCGCGGCTGACCTCAATTGATCCCCCCGACATACGCACGATCGTTCCTCATCCGCGGCTGCGGCTGGTTCTTCAGTCCGACCCGGCCATGGAGTCGATCCTGCCGTGTAGTGTTTGTCGCGTTTCGCTGGGTGCCGTAGACGGACCCCCATTTCAACTGAACGCGGTCCGATCGCTATTACAACTCTCGCCGATATTGCTTGATGACCCACCAGCCATGGCGACGGCTGCGCGTTGGGGGCTTGAGGCCGCACTAATGTGCCAAAACGGATCGCATGACGATCTGGATGTCGACAAGCTGTTGTTCTACGGAAGCCGCTTGTTGGCTATGTTGTCGCAGAGCAGCCGCGACTTGTTCCTCGCGCTTGTACCTGCAGAAATTGTCGACGAGATGCGCGAGACTCAACGGCACAGTGCGGGTAGTCAAGCGCGTGCCTGGCTGACGTCCCTTGTAACTACCAGCCGCGGCAAGGCAATTGATGGTCCTTCGCGAGGTATAGCAGGGCTTGACATGCCGCTGGAAGATATCCTGGTTTCGGGTGGCGACAGCCGCCTCGAGTTGCACACGTCATCCGGGTTGAACAAGTACGGCGTTCCACCCCGTCCGCGGCCCGAGGCAATTCACTTCTCCTCGTCCACGGCGTCGGCCATCAGTGACTACGGTTTCCGCTACTGTGAGGAGTTACGTCGCGATTTGGCGGCAGTCGGTCGCCAGGCACACGCGGACGAAGACAATCTTCTCGCGCACACGATGCAAGCGGTCGGTGAGGAGGTCTGCCGTATGTTGAACCTGGACGGTGCCGACACAGATTTCGCCCTTGCACCTTCCGGCACCGATACGGAATTGATCGCCGTGATGCTCGCTCTGGCCGGTTCCGGCACGCGCAAGCTTACTAATATCCTGATCGCTCCGGAAGAATCGGGTCGCGGAGTGGCTCTCGCGGGGAAAGGATGCTATTTCGACGACATGTCCGCCACAGGCGCTCGCGTAGCGAAGGGAGTGCCGGCCTGGCCAGCTATGCCGGTCGAATTGGAAATAATTGGCATTCGCGACGCCGACGCCGAGCCGCGATCCACGAACGACACGGACGAGCAATTTTTGGCACTGGGCCGCCGGGCGCTGGATGACGGCGGCAACGTCCTGGCGCATGTGCTCTGGGCATCAAAGACCGGTTTGGTCGCTCCCTCTGAAGCGGCGGTTGAACAATTAATCAGTTTGGCGCCAGACAGGGTCGACGTCGTTATTGATGCCTGCCAGATGAGGATGGACCTGGGTAAATTGGGCGCTTACCTGAAGCGTGGCTGGCTGCTGCAAGTTACTGGATCCAAGTATCTTACGGGACCACCATTTTCGGGAGCGCTTATCCTGCCGCGCAGAATGCGAGACAGACTTGCAATGATCACGGCGGCCATGACTGCCGCACCGCCCGTTACACACGCAGACTACTGGTCGACCTGGTGGTCGAATCGCCTGCCGCGGGTATCCGGCGGCGCGAGTTTCGGACCTGCATTCCGCTGGTTGCCGGCCCTGCTCGAGGCGAACCTAAACAGCAATTTGCCGTCCGAGTTCTGCGAGTACGCTTTTGAGAAGTTTCGCCGGGCACTGGTTGAGCGAGTCGGCAAGAGCTCGTATCTTCAGCCGATCTCGGCGGGGAAATCGATCAGCGACGATGAATTAATTGCTCGAAACTCGATTGTATCGTTTCAGGTGCTGGGCAGGCTCGCCAATGGGGCAAATACGCCGCTCGGCGAAAGTGACTGCCGCTGGCTGTTCGAGCAACTTAACCTGAATGCCGAATCGCTTCTACAGGGTTTGGGCGAATCGGAGCGTATGCAGGCGCGGCAACAGGCGCATATCGGCCAGCCGGTTACTCTGTATGCTGAATCGGGCCCAATAACTGTGCTGCGCATGGTGATCGGCGCGCGCTTTTTTTCGATTGTGGGCTACGCAGGGCAAGGGGCGCTGACCGCCGCGCTGGAATCTGAAATCGCCGATGCGCAACGCGCTATTGCGAAGATCGAATTGCTGGCCAGCAACTGGTGGCGAATCGCTCCAGGTCCGGAGGGGACTAAATGAGTATCGCGGAGGATGACGACATTGAATTCAAGCCATCACTTCTTGACCCCGCGGATTGGAACGACTTCCGACGGCATGCCCACGAGTTGCTGGATAGCTGCATCGATCAAATGTCTTCGGCACGTGAACACCCTTGGCGGCCGCTCGATGACGGGGTAGCCGGCCGATACAGGCTTGCGCCGGACGAGCCTGGTGTTGGATATGGGGAGCTGGCATCAATCCTGGCGCAAGACGTATTGCCGTATGCGACAGGAAACACCCACCCTCGATTCTTCGGCTGGGTTCATGGCACAGGGCTTGCGGCAGGACTGATGGCAGAAATTGTTGCCGCTACGATGAACAGCAATTGCGGTGGCCGCGACCATGGCGCCATATACCTCGAACGGTCGGTCATTGCCTGGTGCGCACAGGTATTTGGCTTTCCTGCGGGCAGTAGCGGCCTGCTCGTCACGGGGACATCGCAGGCAACGGTAATCGCGCTTGCTGTCGCGCGGCAACGCGCGCTGGGGCCCGAGTTGCGTGTCGACGGCCTGCGCAATGCGCCACAGCTGACGGCCTATACGGCTGAGGGCGCACACAGCGCGACTACGAAAGCCATGCAGCTTCTCGGGCTGGGGTCGTCGGCTGTGCGGAGGATACCCGCTAACGCAACGGGCGGTATGGACCTGGCGCGCCTGGCCGATGCGGTCAATCTCGATCGCAGCACCGGTGCGAAACCTTTCTGCGTCATTGGCACGGCTGGCTCAGTAGATCTTGGGGAATTCGATGATCTGCGTGGTTTGGCCGATTTCTGTCAGCGAGAGTCGTTGTGGCTGCATATCGACGGCGCATTTGGCGCCTGGGCAAGACTTGCGAAAGAGCCCTGGCGCAGTTTGACGAATGGTATCGAGAGAGCCGATTCGCTGGCATTCGATTTCCACAAGTGGATGTATGTGCAATACGATTGTGGTGCTGTATTGATTCGCGACGAGTCGGAGCACCGCGCGGCGTTTGAAGCTCGCCCTACATACCTGACTGCCCAGAGCCAGGGACTCGGTGGTGGTGATCCATGGTTTTGCGATTACGGAATCGACTTGTCGCGCGGGTTTCGCGCTCTAAAAGTCTGGTCCGCAATCCGTGCATGTGGCACTGCGGCGTTTAGCGCAGCGATTACACGCAACTGCGAACTTGCATTGCAGATGAGCCACTGCGTATTGTCGTCGAAGGATCTGTCGTTAGCTGCCCCTGTACGAATGAACGTTTGCTGTTTTTCCGCCGCGCCCGCATCAATGGACGATGCGTCCAGCGATAAGCTGAATGCCAGCATTACGCAGCAACTACAACTTTCCGGACAAGCTGTCTTCTCGACAACCCGGGTGGCAGGTCGGACTGTGATTCGTGCGGCTATCACGAATCACCGCACGGCAGCTCGTGATATTCGAATTGCTATCGGAGCAGTCAACGAGATGCGGAAAGCCTTGCTCGCGGCCAAGCACTAATAGTCGGTGGCACAATCTGCGAGTGTTTTGAGTCCGGAGCCGCGCTTGATTGACAATTGCGGTTTGTCATGCAGGCTTGTTGACCAAGGCTGTAATGGCGCTTACACCTAGTTCATCCAACGCTAGATTGACGCCGAGCTCGCCTCTGGATTTCAATAGCCAGAAGCCCGTGCCGGTGACGTGTTCGCGGTACATCGTTGTGTGAAACGCGTCTTCTGCGAAAAACGTCTGTCGGTAAAAAGACAGCGGGCGTTTGTTAACTGTGACGTAAGGGTCGGTACGGCCCGTAAACTGGCTGACTACCGATTCCGGAAACAAGTGATGCATATAAGGTAGGTCTATGAAACGCGTCAGGTGCGGACCTGCAGGGGCATTGAATGGGGGGCCAAACACCGTGAAAAAATTACCGCCGGGGCGAAGAACCCGCACAATTTCCTGCAGACCAGCTCGGGGATCCGGCACGTGCTCGAGTACATTGAAACTAATCACGAGGTCGATTGAGTCTGTCGGCACCGGCAGGTTCTCGGCAGTTCCCGCCAGAATCTCGGCATCGGCCTCCAGGCCTGGATGAGACAAGGCCAGCGTGGTGTCAGGGTCGATCCCGATATACCGCCTGCCTCCGCACGCCATTACATACTTGGCGTTCTCCGCACGTCCGCAGCCAATTTCCAGTACAACAGGACCACCAGGGCCTGGCTGAGTCGGCCAGTGGGCTGCGGTAAACGCTTGCTCGATTCGACGCCGGGCACGTGCCGCGAGTGTTTCGGGGTCGTAAGCCATACCCGGTCGCTTGCGACACACGGGCGCCAACGCTTTCAACGTGGCCAGATCCCTGCCATTGAGAAGTCGGTCGATAATGAATGCTTGCTTATCGTGTGGCGCAACTTCCGTCACGGCCTGTGAAACGAGTTTTACAACGTCAACTTGGCGCGGGTCCACGCGTTTGGGAAATTTCAATAGTTAGCTCCGAGTGGCAACATGGTTACGTTCTATTCTTTTCAATTCAAAAATACGTCTTTTCGCAACCCACTGCCTACCTTGATGGCTTTGGAGATAAATTCCTGATCGTCGATGGTCCACGTATGCCTGGTCTTGTCTGAGTATCTTACATGTGCGAAGTTGAAGGGATCACTCGAGAATATGGCAATCCCTTCTCGCCGTACTGCGTCAAGAAATTTCGTATCTGTGCCTCTTTGTACTGGTTCGAATGCCAGTCCCTCGAGCCTGCGGCGGTTCCAGACAAGCGTACCGCCATGAACCTGGCGACAGTATCGGTAGCACTGACCGGGAAACCTCAATACTGTCTCATCAGTCGCTTCAATATAAGCGAAGAACGTCTTCTTGCCAACGAGCCCGGCGTCGGGCGCATAGTCAAACGCCATCAGAGCATCTGACAAGTAGTTCGGCCCGTAATAGTCATCGTCGTCGATTTTGGCAATATAGTCGCCGCTAGCGACGTCCAATGCTGCATTCAATCCGTTGGCCAGAAATTGGTCTTCGGGAATACTCAACAACTTAAGGCGCTTGAATTCCGAGAACCGCGCGCCGATTTTGTCTGCAGAGAATTCCGCCGAATTTTGCACAAAAATAAGCTCAATATCGGCATGAGTCTGCCTCGCAAGTTGTGTATGGACATGCTCCAGAAACTCGGGGCGCTTAGAAACGCAGATCGCGCTAAGCAGCTTCGGTTTGCGAGCGACATACGGAAGACCAACACGATCGCAAATCGCTTCCAGTCTATGGGCATAGGTATGCTCCGAATGCACAAGCCGGACACCGCGACTGGCCAGGTCTTCCCGGTAGACAATATCGTTCAGCAGGCGCTCGCCTGTTTCGATTGCGGCCGCCGGTGTCGATGGTGTGAGGACGATGTCCCCGAAAGTCTGTTCAATGGCGGGCGACGGCGAACTGATTACCGGGGCGCCGCAAGCCAAGATTTCAAAAACTCTGCGAGCCAGCATGGTCTCCGACGTATCTACTGAGTTGACATTTATGAAGGCTGCATAGCGCTTGTAAACCTTGTTCACCAGGTCTTTATATACGAGTGCACCCTTTACCGCGGATTGCAGTTCGGCCGGGAAAATCAGGTCAGGGTTATCGGTCACCCCGGCATACCGATCGAAAATGTCGAGCAACCCGGCCTCGGCTATCGGATTCAAAAGCGTTTCGATCCATTCTGCACGGCGCGGGTATTTTTGACCTCGCCAGCTGCCCGTAAAGGCAATACGCTGAATAATCTCATCGTGTCGAACCGGGTTGTGCATCGACGCCTGTGCCGCGAAGGGCAAAACAAATGCATTGTCGCGTCCGGTTGCAGCCCGATATTCTTTTATTGAACCGGAGTCGGTCGTAAAGATGCTGTCGAACCAAGTAGCGGCGTCAATAAAAGTATCAAAATTTGCTGGATCCTCTTTGTTCCAGAATAGAGTGGGTATTCGTTGATCACGGCAGTATTCGATGAGTTCCTTGAGTTCCCGCCCGTGCTTCTCCGGTTTCGTCAGCGCGTAGTTCCATTCGCCCCCGTTGCCGCGCCACGCAGATTCGACGAACAACAAATCGGGTTTGCTATTCTTGATTTCCTGGCGCCAGTTGGATCGTGATGCCGGCACCAATTCTACTTCCGGCTCAAGGCAACTTTCAGTAAACGTATCCAGGACCGACAGAACCTTTAGCGGTTGCCTGGTTTGTGATCTCACTTGGACTGGCGCAGGTGCGCACGCAGCACTGCTCAACGCTGCTTCTCGAGTAATCGGCTGCATTTTGTGAACGATCACTGTTATTGGTGCCATTCCCCGGAATCGGGTCAGGGCGAGTCGAATGCGCTTCGATTTATTACTGTTCCATAGCGCAGTGGAAACACGCTGGACAGCAATGCCGCTCAGGTCAACGTACATGAAAGCAGTCCCGGTTGCGGTGCGTTTGCGAAAATGCTGGTTGAATTGCAGAAACGATTGCAGTTCGCTTTCGTCCAGTATGATTTCGAGCAGGATACCCTTTTGACAGGGAGTCGTTTCTCCGACGATGTCCAGGACAAGCTCGTAGCTTTGCTCCGGTATCGCGGTCTGTTCCAGTTCAAGTGTTTTGGTGCCGACCACCACTATCGTTGTGCTCTTGGTCAAATCCCGAGGTATCTCCACTCGAGGATTTCGCCTGGCCGCCTTTACACGACGAATGGCTCGCCACATAAGGGCCGGGAGCAAGAAGAAACGCAGTGGTCGGCGCGCTGCCGAGACTAATTGCTGCCCTAGAGCCAGGCTTACGCTATTGCGCAACCCAGCCGTCTCCTGACGACTGGCGTCGAGCTCACGCAAAGTGCGCTTCAGTTTATTCGACAATATCCTGTATACAGATTCTTTGGACTTAGCAGCTGCAAGTTCTTCTTGCAGGCGGCCGATGTTCTGAAAGCGCGACAGTTCGTCCGCCGTGTGCCGGAGATTATCAACGTGATCAGGCAGACGGCTCGTCGCCTGCGCGACTTGATCGACATTCGAGGTGAGTGCAGATATTGAGCCCAACGCGTCCAGCAATTGCGCCACTCGTGTCTCACGCGACTTGAGATCGTCCAGGGACTTCTGCATCTCCGCGAGTTGTTCGATTTGCTCTTGTCGCTGGTCGATCATCGCATGCAAGCGACGTTGCGAATTCAACGTCCCGGACTCGGTTCGCCGGAGCAACTGCGTCGGACTTGGCAGCGACGACGACTGGCCGCTGGGTAGTTTCGTTACGATCAGCCGAATGCACCCATCGGTCACTTCACAGCTGTCGACATGAATGCCAAGGTCCGCAAACCGAAACAACCAACTAAGAAACATTGTGGACTTGTGGTCTTCATGAGGCGCGTACCCGAACGGGGTGGTGGCTATTAGCTGCCCTCCGACGCTCACGAACGTCATTGCTTGCCTGAAAAACCTTTCCGGGTCGACTTGATGCTCCAGGACTTCGCCAAGAATTACACTGTCGAAGCTGTCCGCGTCATCCAGCGAAAACAGGTCCATTTGGCGAAACACGACGCGTGACTGTACTTCTGCGGTTTCTTTAGCACGATCCGCGTTCGCAAAGTCAATCGCGACCGGGCTCGTGTCGATTCCAACAACTTCCAGGCCTTCGCGGGCCAGCAATATCGACGCAATTCCCTGACTGCAGCCGATATCCAATACGCGTGGGCCTTGGGCACTCTTGCACATCCAGTGGACGCGGTTGCGGGCGCGCTTGGTCCCGCTTTCAGACCACAGTTCGCCGTAGTACGCTTCGGAAATTCGATCTTCGCCATCAACAGGCCGTGCATTTGCCATTGCGCTATTTCCCACTCAGAATTCTTCGACGAGCACGGCCCACGGCCACGTCGATTGTTCTTTATTTCGATGCAACAGCAAGATTTCAGCACTCGGAAACGTTTCGCGAATTCGATTTTCATCGAATTGCTGCAAATGGTACGACGGAAGCGGCAATGGCTCATTAAAGGGCACCGTCATGATTAGTTTCTTGCAGGTAATTCTCCGTAGCTCCGACAAGGCGTTTGTGAGCGTGGCCGTATCCAGATGTTCAAGAACTTCCATGCATATAACGAGATCGAAGCTTGCATCTGGAAAGGACGTCTTGCCGACGTTCATAATTCGGTAGTCCAGGTTCGGAGCAAGCTCGATAAACTTCGAGTAGCGCCGCTTGTCAATGCCCGTCACACGGTCAAATCGCCCGGACATCGATAAGAAGTTCAAGAATGCACCTGGGCCGACACCAACATCCAGTACGGATTTACAATTGTCGGGAATCAGACTGGTTGCAAACTCGAGCCTGCGCCAGTCTGCATTCTTGTACAAGCCGCTTCCGGTCCGCATTCCGAACTGCTTCAAATAAGCTGATTCGAATTGTTCACGAATAGACTGCAGCAACGGATTTGTCAGCACGGGCAGCGCAAACTCGCGAAGACCACTTGAGTTGACCTGATTTGGCATCAGTACTTCCTTTAGAAATGCGCAAGCAGACGACTGACATCAGCTTGCCGTGGGTTCAAGTTCTTTGTAACCGTTTACAATAGGCGCTTTGCGGATGTCCAGATTCCGCGCGCGTCAATTCGGATCTTATTTACCAACCGCTGCTCGAGAATACTCTTAAAGGATTCATGGTCGACCAGTAGTTCCAGAATGCCACTTGCTGACAGTCTCTCAGTAAGGTCGCAAATGCGTATCTTGGTGAGCACCCAGTCGGGTTTCCTGTCGTTGGATTCGCGCGTAGCCCGGATCAGTTTCGCTTCAATTGACGAACGACTCATATTGAACCACGGGTCGGCTGCGATGTAGTGCTCCCCGGCGCCAGGACCTGACTGTAGAATGTTCACGCGCGGGCGACGATTGGCGAAACGAAGCATTTCCCGAACACAGCGGCCCTTGACTAACGGGAGCGGATTCGGGGGAGCGGTGGGCAACTGAGAACTCAACATTTCGGAACGGAGTATAAGAGATTTGAGAGATTAATGTATCCGGCCGCACGTGCTTTGCGATAGCAGGGTTGGACAGAAGTCAGCGTCCTGGCTGCCACCCGGCAACGCGAGATTATAGACAATTCGAAGCGGGATAGTGCAGAGGCAACCTGTACAGCGCTATTCCGGAGGAAACGAATCGAAAGGTCGCCAGTCACCGGACACGTTGGCAATGCGCGCCTACATAACGTTCGAACGTCAATCTCTTGCGCGAGCGCATCGAATTGGGTTGCATTAGAGTCATGGTGAAACCGTATTCGACGCTTTGCGGGAGTTTTCTGCGCGTGCTGCATAGCTGCGTGAACCTGAAATCCGGGCGGATGCACTTATGATCCTGCTGACAGAGCATCGACTGCAAGGCGGTCATCGGCAAAAAAGTTTGTGTGAATCACCTGTGTAGAAATACTTATGCTGTGAAAGTCAGCTAGGGACGTCGTACAACCTATAAGTCGAGTGCAACCCGCGCTACCACCGCGATCTGGAAGAGGATCTGTGAAATTCCACGGACTACCTCAAGATCCTTGGCACCAATATGCGGTAGCACCAGGATCTCGTCGCCTGGTTGTGGCTTCGCGCGTTTACTTTCGACGAACGTGCCATCCTGATGCAACAACAGGATACGTGCGTCGGCCTTGCGTTGCGTCGTGCCACCGGCTAGCGCCACGTAGTCTTCGACAGTCGAACGGCTATCGTATGCGATAGCGGTTGGGTACGTGACTTCTCCGTGTACCATCACAATCGAACTTCGTTCAGGAACGACTAGTATATCCCCATCCTCAAGCAGGGTTCTCATGACACTCTCGCGACCGGCGAGCACGATCTGTCCACGTGGCTCCACCTTTCGTGCGCGGTCGATGAAGCGCACAATGCCCGCCGCTTCCTCGGCGCGCAGGTCGGCTTCTTCACTTGTCATCGAGCGTGATGTCAGTGCATGCGCCTCTAACGCTTTCAGCGAAACTTCCAGCATTTGGCGCTGCCTTTCCGCAACCGCTGGACGAAATAGTTGAATTGCTTCTGTATTGGCTTCAGGCTTGGCAGTTACCTCATCAAGTGCATCTTCAAGCGTCGAGCCGTATGGCAGGGTGAGCACTCGGGAGCTATCAATTGCACCGTCGACTCGGACGAGTATCGTGGAGACCCTGCGGTCGGAAACGATGGACAGCTGATCGCCAGCACGAAGGAACACGGCGTCAAGCTGATCGACTGGGTAATACTCGCTGAACTGTCGTGTGCCGACAATATGAACAACACTTACATGGGTTGCGCCGGGTCGTGGCTGCGCAACTTGCAAAAGCTCTTTCGCGGAAATCTGCGGACCTTCGAATTCGAAACCGTAACTGTTAAAGACGTCGCCGGAAACGCGGACCGCGTTGTGGCGCCCATTTACCACGATTGTGTCGCCGTCCTGGATCGGTACCTGCTCAAGCCGGCCGTTCAGTAAGAAATTATAAAGGTTGAATTTTGCCCGAACTTTACCGTCGCGCAGCAATCGGATGTCGATATAACTGCCGCGTGCTGAATCGACACCGCCGGCTCGTAGCAAAAATCCCAGTACTGAGTCTGAAGCAACGCCGGCATATTGCCCCGGCGCTCTGACGAATCCTGTCACGAACACGCGCACTGGTTTAGAGGCTTCAAGACTCGCATAAACGTTGACGTTAGTGCGGTAGACTTCTCGAATTGCGGCACCGATGACGTCATTCAAATCTTCGTTGCGGACACCCGCTAGTCTAACGGGCCCGACATTAGGGAGGAAAACATTGCCTTGGGAATCGACAACCTGCACGTCCTGGTAGGGGTAGGCACCCCACATGCGCAACGCAATACGGTCCCCGATCGCGAGTACGTAACTTTCATTGAAACCGACCCCGTAGGTTTGCGTAACTCCTGGCTGAAAGAGCTGTTCGCCGAACATGGCCTCATCACCGGGCTTGTATACAGTGCCGAGCAATTCGGCCGCGTCGGAACCCTGGTCTGTCATGGGCGGAAGGTCCGTCCGGAGTTCTGTGGGCAGATTGAGCGGCGTAAGCGGCTGAACCTGGGGTTGTTGTCCAAGCTGTCCAATTTCGCGCTGAATCTGTGATCGTTGCAGCTGCTGTTGCTGCTGCTCCAGCATTTTTTCTATGTCTACTTGTTGTGCCAGCACTTGGGGCATGATGAGCACAAGTATTGCGCCGGCAAGAGCGCAACGCATGTTAATCGAGATTGCTGTCAAACTCATTCCTGGTGATCCTCAATTGTAGCTACGATGAGTCGGCCAATTCCGTACGTCAAGGTAAGCCCCATTAGTAAGGACATGAGAAAGTAAATCCGTTTCGGATACTCGGCGGATTCCGGCAGTGCTGCCGATTCCACAAGCACAAGACTTTTCAGTTTACGTGTCGATTCGATTCGTGCAGTTTCGAGCGCTACTAATGCACCACGGTATGCAGCAGATACGAACTCAAGCTCTGCGAGCATCTGCTGGTATCGGCCCGCAAGTACGTTCAGGCTAACGCCATCCGTATCAGTGACACCGCGAAGCTGTTCGGCCTTAAGCTGTTGTCGAATACCCATAATTTGCGCTTGCATGGCTTGTACCTGAGGCGCATCGTCATTTAGGAATGCCAATAGTCCCTTCAACTCTGCTTCGTAGCGCGCCTGGGCTGCGCGCAGTTCGGCGGTTAAGCCCGAATTGGCCACCGCTTGAGCCGCAGGGTCGAGAATCCCGTTTTTTTCCTGAAACGCCAACAACCGGTTCCGTACGTCATCGAGCCGTGCACGAGCTTTGGCGAGTTCCGCTTCGGCGAATGACATTTGTTCGCGTGCCAGCCGGTGAGAGCTTTCGTTGATAAACTTCTCGCTGATAGCCAAGACCTGATTGTTGACGGCCTGGGCTATCTCCGGCGTGAAGCCTTGGGCGCGGATGGTCAGCAGGCCCGATACATCGTTGACGATCACTTCGATGCGATTATGGTAGTACTTGAGAAATTCTTCCTGCGTGGCTTTTTCATCCATCCGAAAAATAAAATCCAACGCTGGGCTGGAATAGGCTTTACGTAAATCCAGCTCTTCATGAACCTGCTTGAGCATATCCATGGACATGATGTGCGCCTGCAACATGTATTGGTCCTCACGCGTCGCCGAGGATGAGCCAAACATTGCGGACAGTGCTTCGACACCGGCCGGCACAGCGATGGGTGTCCCTTCCTGGCGGACGACGACTACGGACTCCGAAACGTAACGGTCTGCCGCAAAAAACACAAGGTAGACTGCTACGAGAAGCCACGGCAGTACGATTATGCCTATACGTAAATTCCGCGGCGTAAGTAGCTGGATTATTGGCTTCACGGCTCTCCCCCGGCATTCCGGTAGGCTGCGATGCCATGATCAACGTTGGTATGAAGTTCTGCGTGACCGTGATCGAGATGAACCACCATGTCACACATGTTCTTTATAAGCTTCATATTATGCGAAACGAGTATCAATTTAGATTTTTTCAAACGCTCATCAAAAACCTGTCGGCTCTTGGTCTTGAAAGTCGCATCGCCGACTGCCATGACTTCATCGATCAGGTAGTAATCGAAGTCGAAGGCCATACTCGTACCGAATGCCAGACGTGCAACCATTCCAGAGGAGTAGGTTGATACAGGTTGATCGAAGTAGTCTCCGATCTCCGCAAATTCTCGCACATAACGAATTTTCTCCTGCATCCGGCTGTGTCGAATGCCCTGAATGCGGCACACGAACTTGACGTTGTCGCGACCAGTCAAGTTTTTTTGCAAACCGCCACTTAGCCCAACCGGCCAGGACAACCGGCCTCTTGTTATTACCTTGCCAGAATCCGGCAGATCTACCGCACTCAATAACCTCATCAAAGTTGACTTACCGGCTCCATTGCGCCCGATCAGGCCAACGTTCTTACCTTTCGGGATTTCGAACGACATATTGCGAAAGACCGACTTACGACCGTTGAGGGTCATGTAACTCTTGGTTACATTGTCCAAGACGATCATTGCGTAACCCTTGCAAGGTAACGCAATCGATACAGCATCAAACCGATGATCGTCGAGACGAGAGTAAGCGCTATCGGGTAAATCAGGCTGGTGTACTGCATCGGTTCATAAGCTTTCATGGCCATGTCGCGCGACAACTCGACGAGGTGCAATACCGGGTTGAATGCCATCCATCGCACCCATTCATCAGAGAAACGTGTAACCGGAAAAAGAATGCCCGAAATGAAGTACAACGGCATGAAAATGACGTGCACAATTGGTCGTGTATCTGGAATAAGGCTGGTCATTGCGGCGAAAACTACGCCGAGACCAAACGCTAGTGACGATGTGAGCGCTAGAATGACCAATAGTTCAAGGGGGCGGTGCGGCAGTACTTCGTAGCCGAGAATTGCCAGTCCCACGAGCACGACCGTAAAAACAATCGCCTGGATCACGCAGTGAGCCAAAGCTTTCGCAATAAAGACATCCATCAGGAGCACTTGGCGATACGAGAGTAATCCCTGGCCTGCGTTCACTCCATCAACGATCTGTAGACAAATGGCCTTGAAGAGCAGAAAGGGCATGAATCCATAAACCAGAAAAACCGGATATTCAATCCCTGGCACCAACCTGTCTCTTAAAAATCCGAATAGCGCAATCGGCAAGACAAGGTGAGCGATAGGTTCGAACAGGACCCACAGAAAGCCGCCTCGACTCTTGCCGAACCTGGACGAGAGTTCGCGTAATAGCAACGCGTAGATGACATCTCTCTGAATTTTGAAGGCCGTGCGCGCAATTGGAGGCATAGTGGTCAAGGCTTATACTACAGTCTGGGCAGGATATATAACGATGTTGTCCTCGTTTTTCGGATCGTCCGGCACGCCGATACGGACCACACTAGCTGAATGATGCCGAATATGGTGAGTACCCGCTATTTCGCGTGGCGCAAGCGTAACGGCGACCGGTTTTGCTGGCAAGTATGAGTGGCTGGACGATATCGCCAGATTTTCTGTCGCTAATCAGCGACTTTTCCCGCCGTCGCTCTAATCTGGAAAATCGGTAAAGTCCTTTTGGCTTTCGTTTGTTGGCGCTATACTCCGCGCCAACGACGAATCGTTGGGCCGACTTGGCCAATGACAACTAACATGGAGGATGTGTGCACCTGATCGGTCCGGCTGCGGCCAGTTTTTTCCTGTGTCTACTGGCTATGGTCGCATTGCGGCCCGTGGCAATTGCCATGAAACTGATCGATCGACCCGGTGGAAGAAAATTACACATCGGTGAAATCCCGGTTGTTGGCGGCTTGGCCATGCTGCTGGGCATGGTGCTGGGCATGGGCCTGGTGCCACTCCCGGACTGGACTTCCGGGAGCTTGCTGGCAGCCTCCGCGATTTTAGTCACGGTCGGGCTGCTCGATGATCGCTTTGAATTGTCACCTTGGGCGCGCCTTCCGGTGCAAATCCTTGCGGCGCTGGTACTCATTGTAGGCGCGGGGGTGACCATTGACACGCTTGGCGCGCCGTTTGGCGATACCTACCAACTTGATGGCCTGTCTTCCTACCTGTTCACTATTTTTGCCATTGTTGCTTCTATTAATGCTTTCAACATGCTCGATGGTATGGACGGATTGGCGGGAGCGCTGGCAATGGTTGCCTTGGCCGCACTGGCGTTCCTAGCGCATAGCGGTGGCGATGCCGCGTCCCTGGCAGTTTGTGTGGTCATCATGGGAGCTGTTGCGGCGTTCCTTGTATCGAATTTACCGATTCATGTGAACAGAGACGTACGTTGCTTCATGGGAGACTCCGGCAGCACATTGCTGGGGTTCTTGGTTGCGTGGCTGTGCATCGCAGTGTCGCAGGACCCGTCACCAGCTACGAGCCCGGTCACAGTGCTCTGGGTGGTTGCTATCCCGCTGATTGACCTTTGCTGGACCGTGATCAGGCGTACCTTGCGTGGGATTTCACCGTTCAAGCCGGACAACGGCCACCTTCACCATTTGGTTCTGCGGGCCGGATTCGACGTGCGGACCGCATTCGTGGTGCTCGTGGCGCTCGCTATTGCGTTGGCGGCTTTCGGTATGACCGCTAGTCACTTGGGGCTGCCCGACGCCTGGTCACTGGCGCTTCTTGTAAGCTTTGGCGTATTAATTGTTCGCGTGCTCTATTTCCCCGACCTGCTACGAAAGTTCGTGCCGCGCGCGTTCCATGGCGTTCAACCCGCGGTTCCGGAACAATAGCCGCAGAGAAAAAGTGCTGCACGGCGGTTCATCAACGCGAGGAGGCACTTCCGGCAATTGTAAAATTCGCGCAGCATTTGCAGTGCCGGCGAATTAAACTCGGAACGCAATGAGCAAAATACTTCCTGTCATCCTCTCGGGCGGGTCCGGGACCCGGCTTTGGCCCGCGTCGCGGTCCATGTACCCCAAGCAACTTCTGCCGTTGACGAGCGACAAAACGATGTTGCAGGAGACGGCGCTCAGGCTGGACGGCTTGCCGGGCAGTTTCGAAGATTGTTTTGTCGTCTGCAACGAGGCGCACCGATTTCTCGTCGCCGAGCAGCTGCGCGCCCTGGGTCGGAGCGCGCGCATCGTGCTCGAACCCGAGGGCCGCAATACCGCGCCAGCCGTGGCACTCGCGGCGTTCCTGCTGGCCGAGGCGGATGCGTCGACCATGTTGCTCGTGATGCCAGCGGACCATGTGATCAGGGACATCCATGCATTCCAGACGGCGGTATTAACAGGGCTCGAAGCAGCCGATCGCGGCGACCTGGTTACCTTCGGGGTCGTACCGGATAGGGCGGAGACGGGCTACGGCTACCTCAAAGCCACTCCGGATGGCACTTCGCCGGTAGCAGTCCAGGCATTCGTCGAAAAACCGGATACGGCGACGGCAGAACGATATCTAGCCAGTGGCGAGTACTTCTGGAACAGTGGCATGTTTCTTTTCTCGGCTGCCAGCTACCTTGCGGCGCTCAAGGAGTTTGCGCCGGATATCCATGCGGCCTGTGAAAAAAGTATTGCTGCTCGCGATGATGGTGCCGACTTTATCCGTCCGGACGCTGCAGCGTTTGCCGGCTGTCGCAGCGACTCGATTGACTATGCTGTCATGGAAAAGACGACCCATGCCGCGATGGTGCCACTCAACGCGGGCTGGAGCGATGTCGGTTCCTGGTCGGCGCTGCACGCCGTGGCCGAGAAGGATGACAGCGGCAATTCCGTGTCGGGTGATGCCTGGTTGCACAACTGCACCAACAGCTACGTATCCGCGGAAAGCCGCCTGGTCGCGGCCGTTGGTCTCGACGACATCGTGATTGTCGAAACCAAAGACGCCACGCTGGTCGCGAACAAGTCCCGCTCCCAGGACGTGAAGGCAATCGTCGACCAGCTCAAAGCGCAAAATCGTGAAGAAACTCGCCTGCATCGCCAGGTGTTCCGCCCCTGGGGCAGCTACGACAGCCTGGAAAACATGCCTGGCTTCCAGGTAAAGCGCCTGATCGTCAATCCCGGCGCCGTGCTGTCGCTGCAAAAGCACGCGCGACGGGCGGAACACTGGGTGGTGGTGCAGGGTAAAGCGCGCATCACCAAAAACGACGACGTGTTTGATATGGGCGTGAACGAGTCAGCCTACATCGCCATCGGGGACATCCACCGAATTGCAAACCCGTTCGATGAGCCCGTGCACATTATCGAGGTTCAGTGCGGCGACTACCTCGGCGAGGACGACATCGTCCGCCTTGAAGACAACTACGGCAGAGAAGGTACCAATACGTGACGCTCGAAATTACCAGTTTCAAGGCCTACGACATCCGTGGGCGAATCCCGGACCAATTGAATGCCGACGTTGTGTATCGGATTGGCAATGCAACGGCCGCTTTTCTTGACGCGAAGCGTGTCGTCGTCGGTCGGGATATGCGGCTCTCGAGCGAGGAATTCAGCGATGAGGTAATCCGCGGCCTGACCGATGCCGGCGTGGAGGTCCTCGATATCGGTCTCTGTGGTACGGAAATGGTGTATTTCGGGGTGACGCATCTCGCGGCCGACGGCGGCATAATGGTCACCGCCAGTCACAATCCGGCCGATTACAACGGCTTGAAGCTGGTACGCGAAGAGGCGCGACCGATCAGTGCCGATACGGGCCTCGCAGACATCCGCAAACTCGCCGAAAGTGATGAACGCCGGCTTGCAGGCGCCAAAGGCTCGCGCACCGCAGTGTCGATCTTTGCGCCCTACATCGAACACATGCTGAGCTACGTGGACATCGACCAGCTCCGGCCATTGAAACTGGTGGTCAACGCCGGCAACGGCTGCGCAGGCATAGCGCTGGATGGCCTTGAAGGCCGCCTGCCTTTCGAGTTGATCAAGCTTAACCACGAGCCGGACGGCACCTTTCCGAACGGTATCCCGAACCCGCTGTTGCCCGAGAACCGGACCGCGACCATCGAGGCTGTCAAAAAACAGGGCGCTGCCATGGGCATCGCATGGGACGGCGACTTCGATCGTTGCTTTTTCTTCGACGAGCAGGGCGGTTTCATAGAAGGCTACTACGTCGTAGGCCTGCTGGCCGAGAGCCTGCTGAAAGCCAACCCGGGCGGCAAGATCGTGCACGATCCGCGGCTGACCTGGAACACGCTGGCGATCGTCGAGGCGGCCGGCGGCGTCGCCGTGCAAAGCAAGTCCGGCCACTCTTTTATCAAAGAAACCATGCGCAACGTGGACGCCGTCTACGGCGGTGAGATGAGCGCGCATCATTACTTCCGCAATTTCTCTTACGCCGACAGCGGCATGATTCCCTGGTTGCTGGTTGCCGAACTGGTGTCAACGACGGGCAAATCCCTCTCCGAGCTCGTCGGCGAACGGCAAGCCTTGTTTCCGGCGAGTGGCGAGATTAACCGCGAAGTTGCGGATGCCGATGCAGCGCTTGAGACTTTACATAATCAATACTCGAACGATGCCAAAAAGGTCGATGACCTCGACGGCTACTCTTTCGAGTTCGACGAGTGGCGGTTCAATATCAGGAAGTCGAATACCGAGCCCGTGGTGCGTTTGAACGTTGAGAGCCGGGGGGGTGCGGACTTGATGACGTCAAAGACCCGTGAAGTTCTGAGAATATTGGAAGGTTAAGGTAGTAGTACGTCAAGCTGTATTTTCAGCTGCATGAAAACGATGCCACTGATTGTCGGGTCGACAATTTGTGAATGCGTCGTGCTTTCGATGGCTTTACGGGGCAGGTAGGTTAGGTTGAGAGCCGCAAATTCGTTTCCGATGATCAAACTCGGCAGGAGCCCTGGAAACGGCCGGCCGTCGTTAACATCCTTCCGCGTCATAACAAAGGCATTCAGTCCCGCATAAATTGCCAGGTTGGAAAATGTCTGGGTGCCGAGCAGCTTTCGGTGCAGCCCGGCGCCGGCCATGTACGACATTGCGTCATTACTGTCGCGAAATCCATTTGCCATAATGGTCTTTTTCCACGAGTTGCCCGGGTTGAAGTCATACTCGATGCCTGCGCCAACGTTGTCATCGTTCCAGTTGTAGCGTGAGTCAATATGATAGGACTTTCCATTGAGGATGACGTTGTACTGGCCTGCAAGCGGCGATGAAAATGGCGCGAAAGCAAGGAAAAAAAGTATTGATAAGCGCATCACATGGGGTCCCGGCAGAGAAACACGTTCCCTATGGTGCAATCCTCGTGCCATACGCGGCAGCGCTGCATTGGCGCGGGTTCGGCGCCAGTGGCGGCGCAAGCGTGTATATAGATCCGACAGTCCAGCGCGATCGAATTGTCGAGCCACTAGTGCTTTCCCAAACGCTCAAATAATTTGCTTCTCCGTTACTGCGCCGATCCAGAACCTATGCATTTCCCACTTGTCATTGCGACAGACATCACTCTGTGCTGCCGGTGCGTGGCGTACAATTGGAAATCCTGCAGTAGAATCCGATGGAAAAGCGGATCCGCGTATGACCACATGGGCACTACATAACCCGGTAAGAGCACCGGTGCTCTGCCTTGGTGTTGCCGAGGTCGGCCTGTTGTTTGTTTCCGTATATATCGCGGGCGCGTTCGTTTTTGGCAATCTCGCGAATTGCGAGCAGATCGTCGGGCCGCTGTTTCCCGTGGCACTCACAATTTCGCTCGTCATTCTCACATGCCTGATAGCAATGGGCTTGTATCAATTGCATCAGCGGGCATATTTCCGGGAAGTTATCGTGCGGGTTGTAGTGGCGGTGCTGGTCGGGATCGTGGCGCTGTGGATCCTCGTTGCGCTGCTGCCGACGATTCGGATACCTGCCAGTTTCGCTGCGGCTACACTGGGCTTCGGGCTGATGTTTCTCTTGCTAATCCGTTATGCATTTCTTTGCGTGGTGGACGACAACGTATTTCGGTATCGCACGCTGGTATACGGTGCGGGGAAAGCATCGTCTGCTATCCTCGACCTGCGACGGCGCGCCGATCGGCGTGGATTCGTCATCGTTGGCATCGTTCCGGCGCCGAGTGATGCCGAACTCGCGAGCCATAACCAGATTCTCGATGACAGGCGCAGTTTGCTGGAAATTGCGCGCGAGAAAAACGCTGACGAAATTGTTATTGCCATGGATGATCGCCGCGGAAGCTTGCCCGTACAGGATCTGCTGGATTGCAAGCTTCGCGGTTTCGATGTGATCGATATCGTGGAATTTCTCGAGCGCGAAACCGGAAAAATCCGGATCGATTTGGTGCGGCCGGGCTGGCTGATTTTTTCGCCGGGATTCGGCGCCAAGCGTTTTAGCAAATTGGCCAAACGTGCAATGGACATACTAGTAGCGACCGTCGCTATTCTGATTTTCTGGCCGCTTATGCTCCTGATTGCGTTGGCGATAAAGCACGAGGACGGTTGGCGGGCGCCGGTTTTGTATCGCCAGGTAAGGGTCGGGCTCTTCGGCAACGAATTTGTACTCCCGAAATTCCGAAGCATGCGCGAGGATGCCGAAGCGGATGGACGACCTGTGTGGGCCGACGAAAATGACCAACGGGTGACCAGGGTAGGGGCCATACTTCGGAAATACAGGCTCGACGAATTACCGCAGTTTTTGAACATACTACGCGGCGAAATGAGTCTGGTCGGGCCCCGTCCGGAACGCCCGGAGTTCGTCAACGAACTGAACGACAGGATTCCTTATTACCCGGAACGCCATACAGTAAAACCCGGAGTAACCGGTTGGGCTCAGCTCCTTTACACCTACGGGTCTTCCGAGGACGATGCCGCGGAAAAGCTTCAATACGACCTCTACTATGTAAAACACCAAAGCCTGATTCTGGACATTATGATCGTTCTGCAGACCGTTGAGATCGTGCTGTGGGGCAAAGGTGCGCGATAAGCCATTGCTGTTGTGACAAGTATTTACTTCCGCGACAGTTGAAGAGCAGTACTACGTCGCTTGAGGCTCTCGACAGCGCGATCAGCGGTGTGACCGTCCCAGAGCGGCGGACATTTGCCCTTTTTCCAGTTGCCTGCCAAGACAGACTGCAGATTTTTCGCGAGGGATCCGGCATCGATCAATTCATTCGTTCCGAGCAGAACTGTGACCGGACGTTCGGTATTTTCACGCAACGTAAGGCATGGAATGCCGAGGTAGGTCGTCTCTTCCTGTAATCCGCCCGAGTCCGTGATAACGACTTTTGCGGTGGTGACGAGACTCATGAATCGGACGTACGGTACCGGCTCGAGCAAGGTAACGTTGGCAGCTTCCTCGATTTCATGCTTCATCGAAAACTTTTCCAGTCCCTTGATGGTTCGTGGATGCGCGACGAACACGATAGGCAGTTCAGAGCTGGCCGTGAGCAGCGCGTCAACGATCGGCCGCAGCGACCCCAAAGTATCGACATTGGACGGACGATGCAGTGTAACTAACGCATAGTTGCCGGGGTCCAGCGCAAGCTTGCTGGCTGCACGAGCCTGTTCGATATTCTCGCGTAGCATCTCGAAAGAATCGATCATGATATTTCCGATCCTGTCGATTTGATCTTCATGTATGCCTTCGCTGATAAGATTTTCATCCGCGTCGGCAGACGGCGTCCAGAGCACATCCGCAATTGCATCCGTCACGAGGCGATTGATTTCTTCGGGCATGCGCCGGTCACGGCTGCGTAGGCCGGCCTCGAGATGAATTACCGGTATCCAGAGCTTGGCGCCGACCATCGCGCATGCAGCGGTTGAATTGACATCGCCGACCACGACTATCCAGTCGGGTCGGTGCTTCATACAGATTTTTTCGTAAGCAATCATCACGCTACCGGTCTGCTCTGCGTGCGAGCCGCTGCCGACACCGAGATGAAAGTCTGGTTTCGGCACTCCAAGATCCTCGAGGATTGCATCGGACATGTTGTGGTCGTAGTGCTGGCCGGTGTGTACCAGCACCGGATTCGCCCAGTCGGTGGCGTTGAGCGCATGAAACAGCGGAGCGATTTTCATGAAGTTCGGTCGTGCGGCTGCAATGAGATGAATGTTGACCAAGGCGTTGTCCTGAGTGACGGATGCCGCGGAGTATAGCAACAATGCCCGGCGTGCCCGATGTGACAAGCGTCAAACCCTCGATTGAGGACACGCTCACGGGGTACAATGTGGCACGGTCAAAATACTTCAGAACGATTTGCCTTATACTGCAAACCCATCTCAGGCGTTGAAAGGATGAGATCATCCTGCAGACCGTGGGGCATGTTTTGCGGTGCACCAGGCCCGGTAACCAATTCACATCGCAGGCGCGTAGCTCAGTGGTAGAGCACTGCTTTAACATAGCGGAGGTCGGAGGTTCGATTCCTGCCCGCGCCTACCATTATCATTGCCATGCTGGCAGGCTCTGGCATTGAACCTGTTTGCTACGGTTTCTTTTCTGTCACTTGCGGCCCTGTACGCGGTGTTGTGCGTCATGTTGCTCATCAACTGGCGGCGTGATCTTGCGGGGGCCCTGCTGATTCTGGCCTGTGCAATTAGTGCCGCCTGGGCACTTGTATTCGCCGCGCAGGCATCCGGTAAACCCATCGCCGATATTCAGTTGTTCGTCATCGGAGTCCTTCGCGCCGGCACCTGGTTGTCATTTTTGCTCGCGTTGCTGGATCGTGCGGGTGTTTCCCGCTGGGTCGTCGGGATCGTTTTAAGCATATGGCTTGCGGCGCTCGTAGCGGGGGTTGTGTCGCCGTCGTCGACGGGTTTGGGCGGGCTGGTCATCGTGCTTTGCGGTTTGTTTCTTATCGAACAGCTGTATCGCAATACGCCTCGCGAGTCGCGGCATGTCTGGAATGCCCTCGCCCTCGGGTTGGGCGGGATGTTCGTTTATGACCTAGTGCTGTATTCGCAGGCAGTTGCGTTCGGTGTTTTCGACAGCGCAACCTGGTCTGCGAGAGGGGCGGTAAACATTTTGTTCGTGCCGCTGATCGCGATGACAGCGAGGCGTATTCCGGAATCGGGATTCGACATTTTTGTCTCTAGGCACATTGTGTTTTATTTCACGTCCGTTGCCTCGGTTGGCATCTACCTTGCGCTCATGGCGGCAGGTAGTTATCTCCTGATTATTTACGGGGGTACATGGGGCGAACTGGCACGCGTCGTGTTTGTTGCTGCCGGTACCGTCGTGTTGCTCGTTTTGCTGGTATCAGAACGGGTGCGCGCGTATCTCAAGGTTTTCATTAACAAGCACTTTTTCCGCAATAAGTACGACTACCGGGAAGAGTGGCTCCGCCTGATATCCACAATGGCCGGATTCGACGATGGGTCTGCCCGGGAGGTCGTTATTCGGGCGATGGCGCAGATCGTGGGGAGTCAGGGGGGCTGGCTTTGGGCGGTGGATGATCGAGACGGGGAGTATCGGCTGCTGGCCTCTTTCAGGGTTCCCGATTTGATACAGGCCATCGATGCGCAGGATCCGATTATTGCGTTTATCAACAGAAGTGGGTGGCTGATCGACCTCGAAGAGTACCGGCACGAGCCGCAACTCTATGGAGATCTGGTGCTTAGTGACTGGGCCGGCAAAACAGAAAATGCCTGGCTGATCGTGCCATTGATGTTTCGGCAAAAACTCCTGGGTTTGGTAATGCTCACCAAGGCGCCTGCATTATTCGATCTCAACTACGAAGATCGGGATCTCTTGAAAACGGTGGGCAACCATCTTGCGGTTCACTTGGCGCAGGAACAATCGGACACACGATTGGCCGAAGCACAGCAGTTTGAGGCGTACAATCGACTGACAGCCTTCCTGATGCACGACCTCAACAATCTGATCGCGCAACAGTCCCTCATCATCCAGAATGCCGAGAAGCACAAACGGAAACCGGAATTCGTCGACGACGCTATCCGGACCATCGCAAATTCAGTCAGCCGCATGAAACGCGTTATGAGCCGGCTCAGGCGCCGTGACGCGACCGGCCAGGTAAGGCCTACAGAATTGCGTTTTCTGGTATCAGCCGCCGCCGACCGTTGTGCTGAATACGAACCAGTGCCTGTTCTGGATCCGGGGCCGCCGGGGCTGCGTATCGAGTTCGATGCCGAACAGTTCACCACGGTTCTTTCCCACCTGATCAAAAATGCTCAGGATGCAACACCACCCGATGGCACAGTGAGCGTGCGCGTCGTGGAACGAAACAACAGGGTAGCCGTCGAAATTCAGGATTCCGGGTGCGGTATGAGCGCCAAGTTCATTCGAGAGCATTTGTTCAAGCCTTTTGATTCGACCAAAGGCAGTCAAGGCATGGGCATAGGTGCCTACCAGGCACGAGAGTTTGTGCGCAGCATCGGCGGGGAGCTGAGCGTTGAATCGGAGGAATCGCGAGGGACGAAAGTGACACTTACGGTGCCGCTTGCATGAAAGGGTCCGGATTGCGGAACTGGTAGCAGGGTAACATGTGACATGGCTCACAGAATTCAGGACACTTCAAGGCGCGCCGATACAGTGTACCGGCGCTGGTGTAGAATTCAGGTGGGCGCGATGATCTAATGCGTAACTGCACTTTCCCGTGGCGGAGCCGGACGAAGTGAGGCTGGCGCGCGGTCTTGTGGCGTCTGACGTCTCACAATACAAATGGTTTTGAGTTTCAATCGAAGGAATCACCGTCCGTGGGTTCGAACCAATGAATGACAGGAAAGGGCTACTATCCTCGCGTTTGCTCTGTTTAATGGCATCCTTGATCTTACTCGCGGCGTGTTCCGCGAATCCAAGACAATCTACGACGACAACGGGCGTAGCGGCCGCGGGCGATAATAAAGATAACTACGTTATTGGTGCCGGCGACGTATTGCAGGTTTTTGTCTGGGGGCACGATGATCTTTCTACCGAGGTCTCGGTCAGGCCGGACGGCTACATCTCGACGCCTTTGGTTGAAGACATGCAGGCGGCCGGCCGAACGCCGACTGAACTGGCTCGTGCCGTCGAAGCAAGGCTAGGTGAATATGTGCGCTCACCAACCGTCACGATCATCGTGCAGACCTTTGTGGGTGAATACGATCAGCAAATTCGGGTCGTCGGACAAGCTGCTGAGCCAAAGTCGCTGAACTATCGGGCAGGCATGACCCTGCTTGATGTCATGATTGCTGTTGGCGGCCTCAGCGAACTGTCTGCGGGCAATCGGGCCAAGGTCATACGCAAGGAGAACGGTTTGGAGAAAACGATCAAGGTTCGGCTGGAGGACCTGCTGAACAAGGGGGACATGCGCCAAAATATTCGCATGAAACCCGGCGACGTGTTGATTATTCCTGAATCGATCTTCTAGCAATACGGAATACAGCGTGAAACACAGCAACGAACAGGCCATGAGTAACTTGATATATTTGGTCAAGAGTCATGCGCTTGGGATGTGGCGATTTCGCTGGCTGGCCATCGGTGTAGCGTGGCTGATTTGTCTCATTGGCTGGACCATTGTTTATATGATGCCGGATATCTATTCGGCGAGTGCGCGTGTCTTCGTAGATCCGGAGAATGCGATCGAAAATTACATGGGCGGGATCGCCGCACCCACCAACGTAATGGGCGATGTAGGCATGGTGGTAAGGGAAATCGTTAGCCGGCCTAACCTGGCCGAGGTCGCGCGCAAGACGGACCTCGCTGCGCGCGCAGTCAATGAGGAACAATTCGAGAACCTGCTGACATCGCTGCAGGACCGGATCAGCGTATCCGGAAATTCCGACGGAATTTTTTCAATTTCCTTCGAGGATAGAGATCGCGACAAGGCTCTTGCGGTCGTTGACACCTTGCTCAATGCGTTTGTACAGAAATCTCTGGGTGCTGATCGAACGGATTCTAAACAGGCGCAACAGTTCCTGCGGAGGCAGATTGCGGAGTACGAACAACGCCTGACAGCGGCGGAGAACAAACTAGCGGACTTCAAGCGCAAAAACGTTGCGCTCATGCCGGACCAGCGCGGTGACTATTTCTCGCGTTTGCAAGCTGAGGAAGCAGCATTGCAGGTCACGACGTCCAAGTATCGTCTTGCAACCGAAAAGCGCGCCGAACTTGAGCGCCAGATCGAAGGTGAAGAGCCTGTATTCGGCATCGTGGGTTCAGAAACGGGTGGGAGGTCGGGTATGAAAAGCAGTTATTCGGGCAAGATCCGCGAACTCGAGGCGGAGCTGGATGTGCTGCGCCTGCAATACACGGATAAGTATCCGCGGATCGGCCAGATTCTCGATACCGTCAAGATGCTGAAAGCGCAGGAGGCCGAGGAAATACGCGCGCGAACAAATGCGGCTGCGACGAATCCATTGCAGCAAAACCCCCTGGATCTGAATCCTGTCTACCAAAACATGCGTATCCAGCTCAGCAAGGTGGAAGTGGATGTCGCAGCGTTGCGCGTGGAAAAGGCGCAACAAGAATCGGAAGTGAAAGCACTGCGTACCATGGTAGACACCATTCCGCAGGTCGAGGCCGAATTGAAGCGTTTGAATCGCGATTATGATGTAGTTAAAGGGAAGCACCAGCAATTGTTGCAACAACTTGAGACAGCGAATATTGGTGAAGACGTCAGCCGCTCAAGCGATGACGTGGTGTTTCGTATCATCGATCCGCCGTTTTCCGATACCAAGCCATCGGGACCGAACCGAACGTTGTTTCTCGGAGGCGTACTCGTTTTAGCGCTGGGTGCTGGCGGTGTTTTGGCATTCATCATAGATTTGATGAGGCCGACGTTTATCGGCAGTCTGTCCGTGCAAGAATTATTGGGAATTCCCGTGCTGGCCGCGGTGAGTTTGTTGCAAACAGAGAAAGAAAAGAGAGCAGAGCGAAACTCGCGCCTTATGCTTCAATTGGCAGCGTTAGTCCTGTTGGTTTCCTTCACCGTTGTAACCGTGTTCTCAGACTTGGGATCAAATCTGGTGCGTGGGCTGATTGCGAGTGTTACATGATATGAGCAAGCTGCAGAAGGCACTGGATGCATTGCGGAACATGCCCGTACCCGATGATAAACAGGTGGGAGGGGGCCGTTCATTTGCAAAACAAAAATCGCAACCGGCACATAATGAGAGTGCAGAGGTGCTGGGCCCGAATTGGCACAATGATGTCGACACCGACCTGAAGCCGATTCAGACGGTGCATATCGACGTCGAGCGACTCGTTGAGTTGCGTATGCTTCCACCAGCTGCCGATGAGGAGTTGATTGCGCAGCAGTTCAAGCGTATTAAACGACCGATTATTCAGCTCGCATTCGACAACGATCTGGTGAGTAGTGATTGCGCAAACGTTATTATGATGGCCAGTGCCTTGCCGGGTGCGGGCAAGTCCTTCTGCGCGATGAATCTGGCCAACAGCATCGCGCTGGAGCGCGATTTCGGCGTGATTCTGATCGATGCCGATGTTCTGAAACCGGGTATCAGCCGCGCCCTGGGTCTTGACCAAATGGTTGGCCTGATCGACTACCTTGTCGAGCCGGATATCGATATTTCGGACATCATGTATGCGTCGGATATGAAAGATATCATCGTTATACCGTCGGGGAAACGCCACCCTGAGACAACTGAGCTGCTTGCGAGCAGGCGCATGCGCGACCTGGTGCAGAATGTCTCCAGGCGTTACAGGAATCACGCAATAGTGTTCGACACACCACCCTTGTTGTTGACCAGCGAGGCACAAATTCTGGCGGAGCGGGTCGGGCAAATCGTACTTGTAATCGAGGCTCGCGAATCGTCTCAGGAGGCTGTAATGCGCGCACTTGCGATGCTTGACCGGGACAAGCCGATCAACGCAATTCTCAACAAATCGCGCAGCGCCGACAGCGGCGGGTACTACAGCGACAACTACGGGTACTACTCGTCACCTCTGCAATACGCGAAAATGAGCGCCGGCAATGACAGCAATAACTGAGCTGTCGCGTTTCGACGATGGTTATCGGTTCGCTGAGGTCCCCGTCGCGAGTGGCCCCGCAAATTGACGTTGCGCGCCAGGCGTTGATATGTGCAGCCGTCGACGTTCAGGGCGAGACTTTGGCGGCGGCGGCGACGGCTGGCGATCGTGTTCTCGGTCGCTCTGACAATGGAGCAGGCATCGATGTTTCATTGGCATTAATCTCGGAGGAACCGTCGAACGCCATGTCGGTCGACGTCGAGGAACATTTTCAGGTCTCCGCGTTTGAGGACCGGATCCGGCGCAAGGAATGGGCCTCGCACCCCAGTCGTGTTGCACGCAATATCGATCGGCTACTCGAGATGTTCGATGATGCGGGCGCAAAAGCAACGTTTTTCACGCTTGGTTGCGTTGCGGAGCGGCATCCGCATGTCGTTCGCTCTATCGTTGCGAACGGGCACGAGATTGCCAGTCACGGCTACAGCCACCATCGTGTGCGAAATCAGTCACCCGCAGAGTACGAAGAAGATGTAACGCGGACCCGCGGCTTGCTCGAAGATTTGTCGGGCACACGCGTGCGCGGCTATCGAGCACCGAGCTTTTCCATTGGAGAGGATACTCCCTGGGCATACGATATCCTGCAGGCTGCAGGATATACCTACAGTTCAAGCGTATATCCGATCCGGCACGATCACTACGGGTCAACCTCCTTGTCGCGGTTTCCGTTTCTCGTCAAGCCAGGAGGGATGCTCGAGATACCGCTGACCACAGCTCGAGTGTTCGGCAGGAATCTGCCTTGTGCCGGCGGCGGTTACTTTCGACTCTTGCCAGTTAGCTATTCGCTGTGGGCCATTCGGCGGGTGAATGCTGTCGAGCGGATGCCGGCTACGTTTTATATGCATCCCTGGGAAATTGACCCGGGTCAGCCGCGGGTACCCGGGCTGTCCGCGAAAACCCGATTCCGACACTACGTGAACCTGTCACGTTTCGAGAGTCGCCTGGAACAGACACTGCTCAGGTTCAACTGGAACCGTATGGATTCCGTGTATAAAAACGCCTTGCCTGGTGATTGATTTGACAATGCAAGCGAGCGATGACTACCGGGTCCGCGAACTTGATGCAGCAAGAGTGGCTGCATGGGACGAATACGTCACGGTCAACCCGAACGCTACCTTTTTCCATCTTGCGGGCTGGAAGCGCATCATCGAGGATACCCTGAAGCATCGGACGCACTACCTTTACTGCGAGAAAGGCGGCGAAATTGCAGGTATATTGCCGCTTGCTCGAGTCAAGAGTCTGTTGTTTGGCGATGCGCTGATTTCCGTGCCGTTCCTCGTATATGGCGGTGTTGTCGCGAACGATGAGACTGCAGCATCGCTGTTGGTCGATGCGGCATGCGACAAGGCGAACTACCTGGGCGTCGATTACCTTGAGCTTCGCAACCAGGAGCCGTCAGGTCGCGGCTGGCCAGCGAAAAGCAATTACGTGAGCTTTGCAAAAGAGCTCGATCCAGACCCGGAAAAAAATCTGCAGGCGATTCCGCGCAAACAACGAGCGATGATACGGAAAGGTATCGCCGCCGGCCTCGTTGCGAACGTGGATACAGATACTGGGCGATTGTACGAAGCCCTGTTGCCCTGCAAGCGCAATCTCGGCACGCCTTTTTTTTCCAGCCGCTATTTGCGCGCGGTAGCCGAGCAGTTTGGCGACAAGGTGGAGGTTATGACGATCACAAAGGACGCCAGGACGGTCTGCAGTGTCATGAGTTTCCGATTCCGCGATCAGATCCTGCCTTATTATGGTGGGGGTGGGGACCTTGCCAGGGAATTAAAAGGCAACGATTTCATGTACTGGGCGGTGATGGAAAAATCCAGCGAGGAAGGCGTGCGGCTGTTCGACTTCGGGAGAAGTCTGCAAGACAGTGGCGCATACCGGTTCAAGAAACACTGGGGTTTCGAGCCCAAGCCCCTGTCCTATGAGTTCTATCTTTTGAACGGCGAGGCGCTGCCAAATTTCAATCCGTCGAATGCGAAGTATAAAGTCGCGATTGATGCCTGGAAAAAATTACCGCTGTTTGCCGCAGCCAGGCTGGGCCCTCCGCTCGCCAGGCGCCTCGGTTAGATGAACCGAGCATGTGTAAACCCGAACTCATCTATCTCGTACACCGCATACCGTATCCGCCGGACAAAGGCGACAAGATTCGGTCCCACCATATACTCAGATACCTGCTTCGGAAATATCGGGTCCACCTCGGTTGCTTCGTGGATACGCCCAGCGACATGCAGCACGTCGCGGCGCTGCAATGCCAGTGTGCCAGTGTGTTCGCGCGCCCGTTGCCACCGCTGCAGGCCCGGTTGAAAAGTTTGTCTGCTTTCCTCCGGGGCGAGGCCTTGACCCTGCGCTATTACCGTGATCGCGCCATGCGGCACTGGGTACATAAGACTATTGAAAACAACAACATACAAGCGGCAATGGTATTTTCGTCGCCTATGGCCCAGTTTCTCATCGGTTCGCACGGAGCCGCGCTCCCGCGGGTCATGGACTTCGTCGACGTCGACTCGGATAAATGGCGGCAATATGCACATGGTAAACGTGGTCTCGGCAAATGGGTTTATGCGCGTGAAGCTGGCAAATTGCTTGACTATGAACGACGCGTTGCCCGCGATTTCGATGCATCCGTATTCGTGTCGCCCAACGAGACGAATTTATTCACCCAACTGTCTCCTGAGACGCGCGACCGGCACTACTCACTCGGCAATGGGGTCGCGTACGGCTATTTCGATCCTGAGATACCGCAGAGCAACCCTTTCGGCGGCGTTACAGAGGCGTTGGTTTTTACAGGGATGATGAATTACTGGCCGAACGTCGACGCAGTAAACTGGTTTGCGAGGGATGTGCTGCCAGCGATCGTGCAACGACGGCCGAACGCAGAGTTCTGGATTGTCGGTGATGCGCCGGTGCGGCAAGTGCTGGATCTCGCACGGCTGCCCGGCGTTCGGGTGACAGGGCGCGTGCCCGACGTCAGGCCATATCTCCGGCATGCGAGAACGATCGTTGCACCTCTTCGCATCGCGCGCGGCATTCAGAACAAGGTTCTCGAAGCCCTGTCCATGGGCAAGCCTGTCGTCTGTACACCGCAAGCAGCTGCGGGTCTCGATCGATTGCCGGAGGCGGCGGTAGCTGTCGCTGGCGACGGCGTTGCCTTTGCGTCGCGGGTCGTGGAGAGTCTCGATCGCGACCAGCACCAGGTATGCAAAGTGGCCAGAAGCTTCATCATCGATCATTACGACTGGGATCGTAACCTTGAGCGCCTTGACGCGTTGCTCGCCCCGCCGCAGGGCAACGCGGCGGTTGGTTGAATGCGCGGCGACGCCCGACTGCACATTGCCCACGTAATCTACCGCCTCGATGTCGGTGGTATGGAAAACGGCCTAGTCAATCTCGTGAACCGAATGCCGCGCGACAAGTTCAGGCATTCGATTCTGGTATTGACCTGTGCCTCGTCGTTTCGCGAGCGTATCGTCAACGACGAGGTCGACATCGTCGAGTTCCACAAGCCTGACGGGAATCATCTACCGACGTTTCACAGAATCCGCCGCACCCTGCGCGAACTGCGTCCGAACATCGTTCACACCCGGAATCTCGGAACACTCGATATCAGCCCCATATCGAAGCTCGCCGGATGCAAAATTCATGTGCACGGCGAGCATGGCTGGCATGCCAAGGATCTGCAAGGCCGGTCCGCCAGACACAGAGTTGTCAGGAAATTCTGTGACCCGTTTGTCCAAAAATACGTAGCCGTGTCGCGGGACATTGCCGCCTGGCTGTCCGCTACGGTAGGTATAAATCCTGCCAAGATAGAGACGATTCACAACGGCGTCGATCTTTCATATTTCGGCGGGGGAGGCACGCAACCGCGGACCAATTCCAGCGATACGGATAGCGTTGTGTTCGGCACGATAGGCCGCCAGGACCCAATCAAGGGGCTCGATGTTTTTATTGACGCGATTGCCCTGGTCCTCAAGCAAGAGCCGGACATGCGATCCATGATTCGGGTAATTATGGCTGGCGATGGTCCCGAGCATGGCCGTTGCGTCGCTCGCTGTACCGCGCTCGGCCTGGGTGAGGTCATTCGCCTGCCTGGAACGGTTGAAAATGTGCCATCGCTTCTGCGCGATTTCGACTTTTTCGTACAGCCCTCGTTGAACGAAGGCATGTCCAATACGATTCTCGAGGCTATGGCTTCCGGTCTGCCCGTGGTAGCGACGGACGTGGGAGGCAATCCGGAACTGATCCGCGACACGGTCGACGGCAGCCTTGTGCCCCCCGGGGATGTGCCGAGCCTGGCTGACCGGATCATTTGCTACGCGCGGGATGCAGGCTTGCGCGAAACACAAGGCATTTCGGCTCAGCAAAGGGCCGCGAACGAGTTTTCGCTCGATGCCATGACGCAGAACTACGGGGAGTTCTACCAACGCCTGGTGCCTTGATGCGGAAGGCGCATGGCCGCGCATGCGCATCGACCGTGAACCCGAAGTTACCAGAAAATTCTGGTCACCAGGAAGTCACCCACTCTTCGGACCAGAGAATCACCTGGTTGCGCCACTTTTTCGTCGAAAATGTGTGATCGGATTCGGCTATGGATTTCAGTTCCAGTCCATCGCGGCACAATAGCCGGCGATACTCGCGACGCGAATTGGCAAATGTCCTGAACTCATCCGCAGTGATGTCATTCCCGCTAAGCACAATCAGCACTCGTCCGGGAAAATCCCGCAGGCCGTTCATCATGCGGACCTGAAATTGACCAGGCAGTGACCCCTGCGTTTGAGCGCCGGTAGCCTCGTGCGATGCCTTGGCAGTGGAAATTGCGCTCCTGGCGTCATTTGCGATGGATCCAAGAGCACGCCCCAGTTTGAGGTTTCCAGACATCAGCTGCTTCCAGAAGCCCGATGACAACAGCCGCCTGACGTAATAGCCGCGAAAATAGGACCGTGCCAGCGTTTGCTCGCTCCTTACCCAGGGATTGAGAAGTACCAGCCCTTTAACTCGCTTGTCAGTAGGCGCGTACATCATTGCGGCGGACGCCGCATCGCAAAGCCCCCACAGGACAATTTCGGTTACTTGCGGGCAATAGTCGATCAGCGCGTCGATTGCTGAACGGATATCCGGCGACAACTCCACAAAGGTCGAAGTGCCGGCGCTGTCACCAATACCGCGATGGTCGAAACGCATGGAAACTATTCCGGCATCGGCAAGGCTTCTGCTCAGAATCGTGAAAAGGCGATGACTGCCAACGCGATATTGAGGTCCACCGACGACAATAAGAACGGCGCGAATACCGGGCTTTTCGGGCCGCTCAATAATGCCGACAAGTGACGATCCTTCGCATTCAAAAACGAGGGGATACGAAGTTCTCACCTCAACATGGCCCCAACTCGATAAACGATTCAGTTCGATCCATTACCGCGGGCGCCGTGGTCGTTTCCACAGTAGTCCAGAACTTGTCGCCCGAAACCGCCGCAAACTGCACATCGACGCGCGCATTGCGCAGTTTTTCGACGGTCGAGGAGGCCGGCCGTGATGGTGACACAGCGGAATTCGCCGCGACTTCGAGCCAGCATATGGGCGCCGTCAGGCGCAAAAGGCCGTCAGCCAGCCCGGCCTCACTAATCGATCGGTACAGACGCGGTGAAATCGTGTAGCCGGCAACCTCGAGCAAGCCACGATCATGGAGTTCGTGGAGCAGGTCTGATTCGGTTTCACGCTTGCCGGAGCCAGATAGCATGGCCGACAAGGAGCGCAGGCGCAGAAACTGACTCATATATTTCGCGCCGCTCAATACCGGCGACCAGAGAACAAGTCCCTTGAGAGGCACCTGATCTTCGATAATCCAGGATGCCGCCAGAATTGCGCCAAGACGAATGGCTATGACGTATACCGGCATTCGCTTGTCCAGCTCACAGGCACTGCGGCATGCCGTGAGATCGTTCCGCCAACGCTCAAGGTCGGCATCCTGCAACGCGCCGAAGCTGTCGCCTGTGCCGCTGAGGTCGGGAACCACACAGCAATATCCCAGCGCAACAAGTCTCTCAGATTGCTTGGTTATCATGCGCCGGCAGCGGTTCATTTCTTCCGCAAACGGGGGAACGAAGATCACAATGCCCCGGGCATCCGTTCGCGATCCGCGCTCGATCATAAAAAGCTTGTGGTCCTCGCCCTGAATGTAGCGAGGACGCAGCACTGACTTGCTGCCTATTTGATGCGTAACTATGCTGTCTTGTCCTGGATGAAATCGACGAGCGTGCCAACCGTGGCAAACGTATCCGCACTGACTTCGTCATCCTCGACTACGATGTCGAAGAATTCTTCCAGCTCGGTTAAAACCGTCATAACAGCCATCGAATCGAGTTCAGGGATATCGCCGAGCAGCCGGGTTTGCTCGGAAAATCCGGCAGATCGTGCACCAAGTTGCAAGGCCTGATCGAGCACCGCTACTATGTCTCGTAGCAGTTCCATTCTTTGGGCAACGCATGGGATTGACGATGCGCTGTTTTTGGCAGTTTCAGACGTCATACTTTCGAAATCTCATTACACAAACAAATCTGGATTTAGCGGACAGTCTATGCGCACCGGACCCAGGGCGGGGTAGCCATAATCTACATTCAAATTCCGGGCATTACCAACACCCGGGTCCCAATTCTCTTCGTGATGCAGATCTCAATTCTTAGGTATGGTGAGCCGCTGCCAGGCAAAGAGCGAGGTAGAATTCCCATGTTGCGGAATTGCGCGAAATAATCAGGGCGTCATGATCGATAACCAGACAGGTCCCGGGACGAGTCATGCGTGACCTGATCGTTATCGGTATCGTGCTGGTCGGAGCATTGCTGGCGCTCAGGCGCCCCCAGGTCGGTGTGCTGTTGTGGACATGGGTCTCAATCATGAATCCGCACCGCTACACCTGGGGTTTCGCCTACTCCGCGCCGGTCGCGGCGATCGCCGCCGGTTCAACGCTCGTCGGCCTCGTGTTTACGAGGCACCGTCGATTCCCATTCCAGGGGGCGCCTGCCTGGTGGCTGCTGGCATTCGCGATCTGGATGACGATTTCCTGGCGCTTCGGCATCGACCCCGAGGGTGACTACCCCGAGTGGGACAAGGTCATGAAGATTTATATGATGACTTTCGTAACCCTGGCGCTTTTGTATTCGAAGAAAGAAATCCTGGCATACGCCTGGGTGACGGTCGGTTCGCTGGCGGTGCTGGCAGCCAAGGGCGGGTTGTTTACGGTTCTCACGGGCGGCAACTACCGGGTCTTTGGCCCACCTGGCTCGTTTATTGCGGACAACAACGACTTTGCGCTCGCCACCGTGATTGCGATTCCCATGATCTATTTTTTGCAACGTCAACTTGAACAGCGCTGGATGCGTTACCTGATGACGGCGACGATCATGTTCTGCGTTGCCTCGGTGCTCGGTAGCCAGTCGCGTGGCGGTCTTTTGGCACTGGCCGCAATGGGTGTCATTTTCTGGTGGCGCGGCCCCAACAAGGTCTTGATCGCGATTGGCATGCTGGTTGTGCTGCTTGCGTTTCTCCCGATGATGCCGGATGCCTGGTGGGATCGCATGAACACGATTTCGACCTACCAGCAGGACGCCTCGGCAATGGGTCGAATCAACGCATGGCACGTCGCCTGGCATACAGCGCAGCATTACTTCTTTGGCGGTGGCATGAGCTACCAGCATGAATTCCTGTTCGAGGAGTACGGGCCGTTCGAGTCGACGGTGCGAGCCGCCCACAGCATCTACTTTCAGATCTTAGGTAATCATGGTTTCATTGGCCTGTTTCTGTTTCTCATGATCTGGGTCTCGGGTTTTCGCAGTGCGGGAAAACTACGCAAGCTGGCAGCGAAAAGGAAAGAGGGTGTCTGGGCGCGTGACCTGGGCGCCATGGTGCAGGTCAGCCTGATCGGCTACGCAGCAGGTGGCGCGTTTCTTTCATTGCCGTATTTCGATCTGCCATACAATTTGCTCGTTATGGTCATGCTGGCGAGAAAATGGGTCGAGCGCGAAGGCTGGCACGAGCCAGCCCAAACCTTGTTACTTGGCAGGCCCGTTGCCGAGCCGGTTGGCGCACTGGCGCGCAGCGTCACCGAAGTGCGAAGACCCGCCTTGCCGGGACCAGCGATTCGCTGACTAGCCTGTCCGGCGCGCAACCTTACTCGGCTACCAGGTCGGTCGGAGGCTTGGGCCGCGGCGCGCCGCTGCCGGTATAGAGGGAAGGTCTCTGGCTGCCGACCCAGGCTGGATTGTGACCCTTGCCGCTTTTGTCGGAAATATCCGCCGGAGTAGGATTGACGTTCAGATACCAGATACTTTGCTGCCCCGCGCTCGTTGACATCGGTGAGGCGATTTCGGCAAGAATGTCGGCAACGCTGAGCTTGTCGGAGTATATCTGGATGCCCCGTAATACCCCGTCCCAGACTTCGTTTCCAGGTGCCCAGGGCGCATCTCCCCAGGTCAGTGTCGGGGCAGGGGGGTTAACGTTGCCCCAGTCCGCCGGGCTGGTGCGCGTCACGATGTGGCCGCCGTCGGTATTTGGCAGGTCCCAGTAAAACTCGTGGTGTTTTTTTCCATCGGATCCGATCCAGACGCGCAAGGCCTGGGTATGCCAGCGACCATAGTCCACAGCGCCATTGGTAAAGTCGGCCTGCTCGACGGATACCTCCCAGAAATGCGTGCTGCCATTCGGCGGATTCTGGGGGTAGGGATGCGCGCCGTAATAACTGTCCGCGCCGCCGTTCGACGTCCACAGAAAGGTACTTAAATCTCCCTGGCCGTCGTCGTTGCCCCAGAAAAAAGCGGTGTAGTATCCTGACTGCTGCCGCGGGTAAGCGCGCCAGATGTAAGTGATCCCCTTGCCGGGCTCACCATAAACAGGCAAGCCGTGGTTTTGCGGATTCGTAAACCTGAAGCGCATCGTGGAGTTCACCGCGTCGGATCCCGGAAAATCAAGTCCTGTTTCCTGGGCGTTGACCACCACGGGTAAGAATACGAAAAGAGAGAATAGCGCGAGTCCAATCCTGCGGACCGGAACGACATCAGAACCCATAAATGATCTCCTTGGCTGGCGGTGGCCAGGTGGCCTGCGCGCGACCGATGACTCAAGACACGAACCTACAACATCCGGCTCGTTGCCGTCTATGTAACGGAGTAAAAAAACACATTATGTAGCCAAACTGCGACACAATATGGGGTTCGAGCCAGCGTCTGGCGCTTATGTGTGAGTTCAGTAACAGTTTTGCACGTGTGGCTCATGCATGATGGTCAGCTGACGCAGGCCAATCGGGTTTGTGCAAGAAAATGCAGTGAATGTTTATGCTTGTGATGTGTTGGATGACCTGGACTTTTGAGGCAGGCTTGCGTGGCTAGGGTGACGGTAGGCATGCCCGCATATAACGGCGAGAAATTTATCGCCGCGGCAATCCAATGCGTGCTCGAGCAGTCGTTTCGGGACTTGACCCTGCTGATTTCCGACAATGCGTCCACCGATGCAACGGAGGAAATTTGTCGTTCATTTGCCGCGCAGGATGATCGCATCGTGTACCTGCGCCAGCAGCAAAACCTGGGTGCGACGGCAAACTATAATTTCGTTGCGGAACAGGCATCGAGTGAATACTTTAAATGGCATTCGTGTAACGACCTGTTATCGAAAGATATGATCGGCAACTGTGTCTCGGTGCTGGACTCGAATTACGAGGCGGCGCTGGTCTACGCGAAGACCTGTTTGTTTAACGAGTCCATTGCCGACGCGAAGACTTACAACCAGGACCCCCTGGCGGACCAGAGTGACGCATTGCAGCGCTTTATGCACGTTGTTGATGATATGGCTCTGAATAACATCATGAACGGGGTGTTGCGGCTGGATATGCTACGACGCACGTCAATGCTGCGTGAGTTTTACTTCGCGGACCGTACAATGATGGCGGAGTTGGCTTTGCAGGGAAAACTTCTCGAAGATCCCGTGAGCCGGTTTTACCGGAGGATGGACGAAGAGTCGGCCACCCATATGAAAAAAGCGGACGAGGTCATCAAGCATTTTAATCCATCCTGGAAACGACCTCTGCCATTCACAAACTGGCGCGTTTACGGGTCTTTTTTGGCGGGATTGTGGGCATCCAATATCGGCATCGTGCCCGCTGTCAAAGGCTCGCTCAAGGTTGCGCGGCGAGCATGGTGGGGCAAAGGCGATCTCCTTGCCGATATTCGTGATTTCTCTCGCTACTCGCTTGTTGGATTGAAACACAAAGCCGGACGATAACGGCGCATTGAACAAGAACCTCGCAAGGATCAGGACATGAGTGAGCCATCGATTGTAAACCAGCCGGCAGGCTGCAGGCTTTGCGGTGAACTTCTCGAACACATGATGCTGGATCTCGGCATGTCGCCACCTTGCCAGAATCGTGTTTACGAGCATGAGCTGAATCGTATGGAGGCGTTTTACCCCCTTAGGGTGTTTCTGTGCGAAAACTGTTTTCTCGTACAACTGGAAGAGATTGTCGCTCCCGAGTCGATCTTCGATGACTATGCGTATTTTTCCTCTTACTCGGAAAGCTGGGTATTGCACGCAAAAAACTATGTCGACATGATTATCGGCCGCCTGAATCTCGGCGCAAACAGCAAGGTGGTCGAACTCGCCAGCAATGACGGCTACCTGTTGCAGCATTTCGTGGCGAGATCAATTCCCTGCATGGGCGTGGAGCCGGCTGCTAACGTCGCGCAAGCTGCCATGGAAAAAGGTATACCGACAACAGTGCAATTCTTCGGTGCGCAGACGGCAAGGAATATCGCTGCAGAATTCGGCCAGGCGGACCTGATTGTCGGCAACAACGTTCTGGCGCATGTGCCTGATCTCAATGATTTCGTCAAAGGAATCAAGATTTTGCTTGCTCCGGGCGGGGTGGTAACGATGGAGTTTCCGCATTTGCAACGTTTGTTCGAGGAAAACCAGTTCGATACGATCTATCACGAGCATTTTTCCTATTTTTCGTTCGTCGTTGCACGTGAAGTGTTCGCCCGTCACAAAATGACCTTATTCGACGTTCAGGAGCTGAAAAGCCATGGCGGGTCCATAAGGATATTCGGGCGGCATGAAAGTGATAAGTCGAAACCCGTGCAGCCGTCGGTACCAGAGCTACTGCAAAGGGAAAAAGACAAGGGATATCTCGACAAGGGCACTTACGATGCATTTACAGACAAGGTTCGAGCGACCAAACGTGACATCCTGTCGTTTCTGATCGAACAAAAGAATGCGGGGAAGCGTATTGTGGGTTATGGCGCGCCCGGAAAAGGTAATACGCTGTTGAACTATTGCGGAATTCGCGAGGACTTCCTCGACTACACAGTCGACATCAGCCCACACAAGCAAGGCACGTATACACCTGGGACACACATACCCGTACTCAGCCCGGACCACCTTCGGGTGACGCGGCCCGATTACATTCTGATTCTGCCTTGGAATCTGACCGACGAGATCGTCCGCAGAAACTCGCAGGTCAAGGAGTGGGGCGGTAAATTTGTCGTACCCATTCCTTCTGTCCGGGTTATCAATTAGCTTAAACTGAAGTGTTGACTGAATGATGAAAGTATTTCTCACCGGGGTTGACGGTTATATCGGCTGCGTACTTGCGCCCATGTTGCTCGAGCAGGGCATCGACGTCGTCGCTTTGGACACGGGCTACTACCGTGATGGCTGGCTGTACAGCGACCCGGCGCGTATCTCGAAGATACCGCTCACGATTGTCAAGGACCTGCGTCGTATCAGCGAGGAGGACCTGGCTGGTTGCGACGCCGTTATTCACCTGGCGGAGCTATCGAACGATCCGCTCGGAGAAAATAACCCGGCGATCACCCACGAAATCAATCATCAAGGGTCGGTGGCACTTGCAAAGCGAGCGAAGGCCGCTGGCGTACGGCGCTTTGTGTACACGTCGTCGTGCAGCGTCTATGGCCTGGGTTCCGGAGAATTCCTCGACGAGACATCCCCGGTGAATCCGCAGACAGCCTACGCCGACTGTAAGGTGCTGGTGGAGAGAGACGTTGCAAGCTTGGCGGACGACGACTTCTCGCCCGTATTCTTGCGCAATGCCACTGCATACGGTGCGTCGCCGCGCATGCGTTTTGACATCGTCATCAATAACCTGTCCGGCTTGGCGTGGACGGCCGGACGGATTGCCATGACCAGTGACGGGACACCGTGGCGACCTGTCGTTCATGTCGAAGATATATGTGGAGCCATCATTTGCGCATTAAAAGCACCGCGGCAGACGATTCACCAACAGGTGTTCAATGTGGGCAGCACGCAGGCAAATTTCCGGATCCATGAAATCGCCGCAATTGTCGCGGACGTGTTCCCCGGCTGCACACTCGAGATAGGCCCGCCAGGTGGCGACAATCGCAGCTACCGGGTGAATTGCGACAAAATTCTCGACGGGCTGCCCGGATTTTCCTGCCAGTGGACGCCCGAAAGGGGTGCACGGCAACTGTTGTCAGTTTTCGAAACCATTGCAATGTCGAAGGACACTTTCGAATTTCGCGCCTTCACGCGACTCAAACAATTGACCTATCTGCAGAAGACAGGTCAGTTGGATGACTCGTTCTACTGGAAGAGTGGTGCCAGCGCATCCTGATGTGAGGTCGCACCTCGCCAGCCATCGTTACACCGGTGACGAGATCTACGCGCTCGTTTCGCGTTTGTACCCCATGTGCCGAAGTATCACGGGCGCCGGGCTGAGAGAGACTTTGCGGGTAATCCAGGAAATTATACCGATCGAAATCCACGAGGTTGCGACGGGGACCACCGTGTTCGATTGGAAGATTCCGAAGGAATGGGCGATACGCGATGCCTATATTGCGAACAAGAGCGGTGCGCGTGTGGTCGATTTTCAACAGTCCAATTTGCATGTTGTTAACTACAGCTGTCCTGTCGACACGACGCTGTCGCTGAACGAACTCGAACCTCGACTGCACAGCTTGCCGGATGCACCGGACTGGATTCCTTATCGCACTTCCTATTACAACGAAGACTGGGGTTTCTGCCTGACTCAGAACCAACGGGACGGCATGGCGGATGGCGACTACCGCGTAGTTATTGAGTCGGAACTGTTCGACGGGTCTCTGAGTTATGGTGAATTGTGTATTGCCGGTACGTCGACGGACGAGATAATTCTCTTCGCACATTGCTGCCATCCATCGTTGTGCAACGACAATCTGTCCGGTGTGGCGATGTTGACACTACTCGCCAAAGCAATATCGACAGTCCGTTTGCGCCACACAATTCGCTTCGTCTTTGCGCCAGCGACGATCGGGTCAATCACATGGCTGTCGCGTAATCAAAAGACGCTGCAAAATATCAGGGCAGGCCTCGTGGCCTCCGTGCTCGGTGATGCCGGTAAATTTCGATACAAGTTGTCCGGCCAGGACGATGCGCTGATCGACCGGGCAAGTACCCATGTGCTCGAGCACAGATATCCCGATTTCGAACTACTCGAATTCAGCCCGTGGGGTTACGATGAGCGGCAGTTTTGCTCGCCGGGTATCGATCTGCCGGTAGGCCGGCTCACACGCTCGCCGAATGGCGAATACCCGGAGTATCATACGTCGGCGGATGACCTCGATCTCGTGGCTCCGCAATATCTCGCCGAGTCGTTTGAAGTCTATCTGGAAGTCATTGGCTGCCTGGAAGCCAATCGTACTTTCGTGAATACCAGCCCGCAGGGCGAACCGCAGTTGGGCCGGCGCGGACTCTACGGCAAGATGGGCGGGTTCCAGCATATCGAGGATATCAAGTTAGCAATGCTCTGGATGTTGAACCAGAGCAATGGACAGCGTTCGTTGCTGGACATTGCGCAACGATCAAAGTTGCCCTGGCAGGTGCTGGACGACGCTGCTCGTATGCTTGAGGAAAACCAATTGTTAAGAGAAGTGGCAAACGGAAAGGATGGTCTGGGGCAATGAAAGTCGTATTATTCTGTGGTGGGTACGGGACGCGTTTACGAGAGTATTCTGAAACGATCCCCAAGCCTCTGGTCGAGATAGGTTACAGGCCGATCATCTGGCACCTCATGAAGTACTACGCGCACTTTGGGCACAAGGATTTCATTCTCGCGCTTGGCTATCGCGGTGATTTGATCAAGGATTACTTCCTGCAGTACAACGAATGCATGTCCAATGATTTTGTGCTGACAGAAGGTGGCAGGAACGTGGAACTGCTCAGCTCCGATATCGATGACTGGCGCATTACGTTTTGCGATACCGGCCCAAATTCAAACATCGGCCAGCGTCTGCTACGAGTGAGACACCTGCTCGATGGAGATGACATGTTTCTTGCGAACTACAGCGATGGATTGTCGGATCTGCCACTCGACAAGCAGTTGGCCGAGATGAACAAGAATGGCTCCGTCGTCAGCTTCGCCTGTGTGCGGCCGTCGTACAGCCTGTCCACGGTTGAAACGAACGCAAAAGGCCAGGTCACGGCGATACGCTACATGTCGGAATCGGACACGCGAATCAATGGCGGTTTCATGATTCTGCGCTCCGAGATTTTCAACTTCATCAAAGAAGGGGAGGAACTGGTCGAGGAGCCGTTCGGCAGGCTGATAGAGCAACGCAAGCTCAGTGCTTACGAGTACGACGGTTTCTGGGCCGCTATGGACACATTCAAGGATAAAGTGCAATTCGATCGCATGGTATCCAGAGGTGAGGTGCCTTGGCAGGTCTGGGACGCGGAGGCGAAATGATTCCTCTGCTGACTGTGGCACAAGACAGGCCTTTGAGAATACTGTGTCTCGGTGCGCATTGCGATGACATTGAAATCGGTTGCGGCGCGACTCTGCGTAAACTGATTGCGCGAACCCACGGGGCCGAGCTGGCCTGGCATGTGTTTAGTTCGAATCCTGCACGCGCGCAGGAAGCCGAGCGTAGCGCGACGCGATTTCTCGAAGGAGCAGTGGCCAGCCAGGTTGAAATCAGGGAATTTCGCAACGGCTATTTCCCGTTCAACGGGGCCGAGATCAAAGACTGCTTTGAGGCCCTGAAATCCGGACCCGAGCCGGACATTGTGTTCACGCACTATGGGAAAGATGCCCACCAGGACCACCGTACTATCAGTGAACTGACCTGGAACACATTTCGAAATCACCAGATCCTTGAATACGAAATTGCAAAGTACGACGGCGACCTCGGGGCACCGAATTTTTTCGTGCCGGCCGGCAAGGCAGATACCGATTTCAAGATTTCGACGATTTTGCAGTGTTTCGCGACCCAGGCTTCGAAACAATGGTTCGACGATCGTACATTTTACGCGTTGATGAGGCTGCGAGGCATCGAGTGCAATGCTGACTCCGGCTATGCCGAGGCATTTTACGCGCGCAAGACCGTATTCAGCGGAACCTGAAGCGGTCGCCGGGCGATCAGCATAGGATTTCGGCGCAAGGTGGATGTGAGAGAAACGACGCCGGACTTGCGGTCTTGCCATAGGCACCTGATTGCAGAACAGCTACCAGCGACCCGACCCTGAGTTCGTGAACAGTAACGCGGTCGCCCAGCAGATCGAGCGGCGTACAAAGGGGCCCGACCACGGATACTTCCTCCTGCCGCCCGGTCGAATCGACCGATACGACGGGGTAGTTCTTCCTGATTACCTGACCAAAATTACCCGACGCGGCCAGGTGATGGTGCAGACCGCCGTCGCAAACTGCGAATTTGGCGCCGCGTGATTCCTTGACGTCGATTACGCGCGTCACGTAGATGCCGGATTGGCCGACGAGGTAGCGGCCGAGTTCAGTGACGACTTCAACATTCCCAAGCGCACTCTTCAGCCGGCCGACAGCTTTCGCGGCCGCCTCGCCGATGCTCCCGAGTACAAGACTCCGTTCGCCGGGAAAATACGGGACGCCTAGCCCACCGCCGATATTAATTAGAGCAGGGCGGAGCGGTGTCGATTCGGCCAGTTCTATGACGAGTTCAGCAGTCTTGGTGATGGCTTCGATAATCGCTTCGGCCCGCAGGTTCTGTGACCCGGAAAAAACGTGAAAGCCGCGAAAATTGAGATCCAGCCCTGCGAGTTCCCTGAGCACCGCCGGAACTACTTCGGCGTCGATGCCGAACGGCGACGGTCGACCGCCCATCTTCATGCCCGCGGTTTTCAGTTCGAACGCAGGATTGACCCGAATCGCGACATCCGGACGCTTGCCGGCATCCGCTGCAAGACCAGCGATCCTGCGCAATTCGCCGATCGATTCTATGTTGATCGTAATCCCGGCCGCGATTGCACTTTTGAGTTCTTCGTCCCGTTTCCCGGGGCCCGCAAAGCTGATGTCGCTGGCGTTCGTGCCGGTCTGCAAGGCGATCTCCATTTCACCCACTGAGGCAACGTCAAGTCCGTCGACGAGTCCCGCCAGGAAGTCCACGACCTCGGGCATCGGGTTAGCCTTCATGGCGTAGTGAATGTGAAGTTCGGCCGGAAGTGCCTCACGCAACTCACGGACACGCGATGCCATGCGAGCGCGGTCATAGGCATAAAAAGGGGTTTGCCCGGCCGTCAACGCAAGCTCACTCACCTTGCGACCGCCCCACAGCAGTTCATTGTCCTCGTAGCTCAGCGATTCGGTCGCTGCATGCGTTTTCGTTTGCGGCTCGCTCATTCTCGGCTTTCATCGCCTGAATCGGCGAGCTCCTCAGCAAGCAGTTTACGGTCGATTTTTCCGTTCGGGTTCTTCGGCAGCTTGTCCCGCCAGACAATTTGTGCGGGTACCATGAAGTTGGGCAGAGCCGCACGGCAAGCGACAAGTATCTCAGCGCTGGCTTGCTCGCCAGGATTCGTGCCGCACGCAATGACGACGATTGCCTGTCCGATATCCGGGTGCGGGACACCGATCGCCGCGCACTCACTGACACAACCAGACCCGAACACCGCTTCCTCGACCTCCGAGGGGCTGATCCGGTAGCCCGAGGATTTGATCATATCGTCCTTGCGGCCGACGAAGTAGAGATAACCCTCATCGTCGGCGTAGACGGTATCACCCGACCAGACAGTCATTTCCTCAAAAGGCAGTTCGCTGGCCTTGCCCGGCAGCGGTTTAAAGCGTCGCGCGGTCCGCTCCGGATCGTTCCAGTAGCCCAGAGACACGAGCGCCCCGCGATGCACGAGTTCGCCGGGCTCGCCCGGTGCGCAGTGGCTCCCGTCGTCGCGTACAACGAGAATTTGCGCGTTCGGTATCGCCTTGCCTATCGAGGTCGGTCGCTTGTCAACCTGGTCCGGAGCAAGATAGGTAGAGCGAAACGACTCGGTGAGTCCGTACATCAGGAACACCTTCGTATCAGGCAACTGGGCGCGCAACTTTTTGAGCGTGGCAGTCGGCATCGCCCCACCTGTGTTGGCGATATAACGCAGTGACTGCCTGACCTCGCCGGGCCACTCGAGTTTAACGAGCTGGTTCCAGAGCGGCGGCACGGCGGTCAGGCCCGTGGCACCGTGCCTGGCAGCGACTTTGAGCACATCGAGAGGCAGCAAGTAGTCGAACAGAATGACTGCCGCGCCGGCCAGGAAACCCGTCGTGAGCTGGCTGAAACCTGCGTCGAAGGAGAAAGGGAGCGCGGCGAGAATCCTGTCCTCGGCATTATTGCCGATGTAACCAGCCACGCTGGCCGCCCCGGCTACCATGTTGCGGTGTGACAGCACGACGCCTTTGGGCTTGCCCGTACTGCCCGACGTATAGAGTATCGATGCCACATCGTTGTCGATTCTCTGGCGAAAATCCTGTTTCCGGCCATGGGCCTCCACCAATCGCGTCCAGGACAACATGCGCGGCGATTGTTTTTGCTGCTGCGTGTCGTCGACGTCGACGAGAACCACGGTGCGCAGCGAGGCGCACCCGGCAAGTTCCTGCCCAAGGTTGTTGTAAAATGCCGCAGAGGTTATGAGTATTGTTGCCGTGCAGTCGTCGAGTATGTGCCGTACCTGCGCTTTCTTGAGTACAGGATTGACGGGTACAAAGACTCCGCCTGCCGCGCTGGTGCCGAAGCAGCCTGCAATCATTTCGGGTCGTTTGTTGAGGTAGACGGCTACGCGCTCTCCAGCTCGCAGACCGCTATCCACGAGTCCTGCTGCGACCGCACTGACCCGCGACGCCAGATTTTCGTAGCTCAGCGTTTCGTCGCGGCCAATCAGGGCAGGACGATCACCGAATTGGGCGGCGTGTCCGAGAATGAGGTCATGGAGCAGTATTGGAGTGGCAAGCAAAGAGGTTTCTTCGGTATTCGATTTCCTGTGAACACGATGCTGCCGCAATCGCGGCATTGCCGCAAGGGAACGATTAACAGTTTCTGCCTGTTGTATGTCAGTGCTCGCTGAGATTCAGCCTAGAGCGAAATTACTGCATCGACAAGGTCGGCCAACTCTGCGGTTCGGCTGCGGCGTGAGTAACGAGCGGCGGCGTTCTCGCCTGCCGGCGACGTGATGATTGCGTTGCCGGTCAACAAATTGCGCAGAGCACCGGCTATTTCGTCAACAACATCGAGCGGGACAACCTGGCCACAAGGGTTTGCCTCCACCAGGCGAGCGGTGTCGCCCGCAGCATCGGTTAATGCGAGGATCGGTCGGGCGGCTCGAAAATACTCGTAAACCTTTGCGGGAATCTGGTGATTGCAATTGGAAGCCTGGAGCACGAGCAGGACGTCCGCTTCCAACATCTCCTTGAGCGCTTCACGATAGCTGATCGGAGGCGCGAGCCGTACAATGTCGTCAATGCCAAAAGCCTCAATCCGCTCACGGAAATACCTTTCGTCGCCGCTCGCGCGAAGCGTGATTTCGAGATTTTCAGCCGTCGCTTCCGCGCTGTCCTTGAGTTGGCGCACCGCCCCGAACAATGCCTCCGGGTCACGTTCGGATCGGTACAGCAGTCCGGAATGCAGTATCCGCAGTTTTGTCGGATTGTTCTTGCGGGTTGGCAATTCGAGGCCGGCAAATGCGGCCTCGTCGTAACCATTTTCGATAAGGTGAAATCGGCCCTTGCGCACGTCTGCGTAGCGATGTTCGTACATTGTCCTCGCGCCCGGTGTGGTAAATACGCAGGCCCGCGACAGCTCGACGGTGCCACGCTCAATGCGGCGGTAGGCGCGATATTTTGCCGGGTCGGCCGGATAGTTATCTTCGGTCATCGAGTCGCGAAAATCTGCAATCCAGGGCAGGCGGGTCTTCGCGGCCAGTGTCCGCGCAATTAAATGCGCCGTGGCAATTGGGTACGTCGACCAGATGGCCGATACCCCGAACAGCCGAATCGATTTGAGCCCGAGATAAACGGCGTGCGGCCACCAACTGATCCAGGGGTCCGGGAGAGCCAGGCAGCCCGGATAGCGACCTCGAACGGCAAGGTGGCGGGACGTGTCCCATGCCTGGGCGCGGAGCACCGTAACGCCCGGGTGAATGTCAGCCAGTTGCTTGCCCGATGTTTGTGAATAGGCGCGCGGATGAGCGCTCAGCACGATCGGCCGCCAGCCATGCTCCTCGGCGAGGTAGTTGGCGAATGACAATGTGCGCTGCAGACCGCTGCTCCCTGCCAGCGGCGGGTAATGAAATGCAATCATCAAAAGAGACCTCATTGTTGCTCCATCACCGTTAGCATCCCAGCTCGGCAAAAAGATAGCCGAGGCTGGCGGCGCGCTGAATCTGTGCCGGATCGCTGAGGCGATTGAAAGCGAGATACTCGCGCATGCGATCGACGGCGTGCGGATAGCGTTTGTGAACTGCGGCCAGCGAGATCGACGCGCCATCGGGCGCAGCCCGCCGCAGCGCGCGCTTGATTCGATACGCGTGCTGCCGAATCCAGATGGGGCGATGCATCGTCACTGTGTCGGACCAGCGCTGGCGTAAGGGCGGCTCGGCCGCGAAGCTGTATCCGTACTCGGAGGCGAAAGATGCGAGTTCGGGCGAGATGCGCCGGATCAGGCCAGCTTCGAACCTGCCGTGATTCTTTGCACGAATGGAGACGGCCATGGCAATCTGGGCCAGATCGTAGTCGAGCAGTGGTGTAAGCGCTGGACCGAAACGGTTGTTGATCGAATTGTTCCGGCCCATCCAGAAACGGCAGCGAAAATACGGATACAACCATTCGACATCGCTGCGCGACAGCTCGTGCCGCTGGTCGCTGAACGACTCCGCCAGTTTGTCGCCCAACCGCGCCGCGTATGCCTTTTGCTCGAAGCGCCGGCTAAACGTGTCTGCGGCGAACCGGTGGTAGAAAACCTTGACCACGTCTTCGACCGTGTAGGGTCGGTCGGGCAAATAGAAGAAATTGCGATAAATTTCTCCACCGCCACCGTTGAGCGCGAGCGCACCCGAAGCCGCCCTTGCCCTGCGCGTTGCGAGGTCGGCGCCGTTGTTGAAAATTCCGTCGCTACAGAGACCGTCCATGGCGAGATAGTTGGCGGGCACCATGTCCAGCGGATCGCCGACGTTTCGGGTCATCGCCGACTTGTCGATGTGCGTCAACTCGAGCGACATTTGTCCGGCAATCGATTTCGCGATTTTGACATCGGGCGAATCAGCGCTGCCATAGACGTGTAATCGCGGCCTGATACCGGTTTCCATAAGCAGAGCGAGCATAAGGCGCGAGTCGTAGCCCCCGGACAGGGCCGTGTCGATTTTGCCGTCGCTGAGATCAGCGATCGCGCGAAAGCGGGCACGCAGCATGTGCAGCAGTTGTTCCATCGCACCATGATCGCCGCCCGCCGGCCCGATTGCAGGTGAACGCTGTTCGATGCGTTCGATACGCCCGGAAACGACTTCAATTCTTTCGCATGGGTCAGCAACTCGAATTTCCGCAAGAGGTGTATCACGACCGTACGTGGCTCCCTGAATCAGGTATTCGTAGACGCCCTGCTCAAGTACAGTCAGTTGCGGCAGAATCTCTGCCAGGGCGAGGAAGGATGAGCAAACGATCGCGCGGTCCGCCGTATGATAGACCTTGTACAGGCCGAGGCGGTCGATTTCGCAAAAGACGTCGTTGCTACTAGTCGTGATCCGGCAATAGTTGCCGGCCACTGTTTGCGCTGTTCCTGCCGGCGGCGGCTTATCATCGCCGATCGCAAGGCGCGTACCAGCGTCCACAACGAGATTTCGGTCTCCGGGCCCTGGCTCGCAGGCGGCAGAGGTCAGGCCGAAAAAGCAAGTTGTATAGCATTCAGTGTCGCGGCGCCCGAGACCAGTAAATCCCTGTCTCGCGAATTGCACTTCCAACTCGCGAGACAGCGTTCGCCAGTTCGATCCGGCTCGTCGCGAGACTATGTAAAATCCGGCACAGTGGCCGCGGGCTGCCGTGCGGCTTTTGTTCGCGCCACTCAATGCTCGCCGCGCCTTTTGAATCGATGCTTGAACGCGCGCAGGGCACGGAAGCTGGCGAGGGGCACGTAGTCGAGATCGATGATCTCGCGATGGTGTGTACACCAGCGCCGGTCAATTTTCGTCGATGAAGTGTAGTTCTCTATAGTCCGACCCGGGCTACGGTCGAAGACGTCACGGTACATGAGGTAATTGATGTATCTTCCAATCCCGAGCGCGGAGTAGGATTCATCGTAGGTCGTCTTTAACATCGCCTGTATGTTGCCATGTACAACGCTCAACAGCGATGCGACGACACGATCGTCCAGTAGCAACTGGTAAATCACGGCATCGTGATTGCTTGCGAATCGTGTCATAAGGTCGACATACATTTTCCCTTGCCTGTTGTTGGCTGCGATCGCAGTGCCTTCGTGGCCTTTCCAGCCCGCGGTTTCCAGTCGTCCGTGTTCCGCGATGCCGTCAGCCATGTCGCCTGGCGATTCGAGCGTGCGCAAGCGGGGTGTCAGCCCAGAATCGACCAATTTTTTTTCGCTGCGGCGCACGGTTCGGCGCACCTCCGAATGCCGCGTGGACCAGTAGCTTTCGAAATTGCCCTTGATGGCGACGCTGGTTGTTATGGAGTGCAATCGGGATTCGCTCTCGGGTCCCTCGAGCGCGGCCAGCTGAGATGCCTCGCTGTCCTGCCTGGGGAAGATCAGCCTGGCGCCGTATCCGGGCAGGGCGCGAAGCAGGGCTTGCAGAGCCGCGGCCGGGTTGTCGCGCATGAAGCGCTCGCTTGCCATCGAGAACCCGATGCAGGCCTGGCCGGGGCA
>DDIS01000101.1 GCA_002338615.1 Proteobacteria bacterium UBA1844
GACAGAACACCGTCTTTTGGCTGAAGCTCCATCCGTTGAACGGTGGCGAAAAAGCTTATTGGGCTATAGGGGTGAGCGGAAACCGGAGACTGACGTTTAAGTTCGACGGTGAAGACGCCATTCTGGTCGACTATCGAGATTATCACTGAGAGGCTAGGACCATGGGACGAATGTTTGATCCGCCACATCCCGGGGAGTCGATCCGCGAGGATATCTTGCCGGCATTGGATTTGCCGGTGACGGAAGCCGCAAAGCAGCTTGGCGTGGCGCGAGTAACGTTGTCGCGCCTGATCCATGGACAGTCCGGAATTTCTGCCGACATGGCCAGGAGACTTGAGGCCTGGCTCGGAGGCCCGAAGCACGGGACACTAGATAGCGTCGACTGCGAACCCGCTGCCAAAATGACTTAAGTGTCTCGTTACGGGCCCTTTTTTCGCCCTGCCGGTTGCGGCGGCATTGGCTTCTGCGACGGGCGGAGTTCATCGGTGCCGCCCCGGTTCCCGGACAGCGATTCGATAATTCGGCAATCCCGGATTGCTCCCCCGCCTTTGCAGCAGTCGCTCAGTCTCACTAACTCGGCTTTGAGAGTACGCAATTGCGATAAGCGCTCGTGTACCTTGCCAAGGTGCTGCGATACTCTCGCATCCACGTCGGCGCAGGGCGCATCCTTTGTGTCTGCAAGGTCGAGTAACTCACGAACGGTGTCGACGCTGAAACCCAGGTGCCTGCTGCGGCGGATGAATAACAGTCGATCCAGATCGGCGTCGTTGTAGATCCGGTACCCGCTGCAATTGCGCGGCGGATTGCGCATCAGGCCTTCGCGTTCGTAATAACGAATGGTCACCGTCTTGGTCTGCGAGGCCTGTGCCAACTGCCCAACTCTGTATTCCTTATCAGCCACGGTTGGCTCCATCTGATGGATCGCTTGACCTTATAGTCACTATAACGCTTATGCTACGGACTTATGGGCCGGCGTAGCAATGAAAGTATTCATCGTCTGTTGTCACCATTTTGCGAGCGCCGGCGGCTTTACCTCCCACATGCCGGCAACACCGTGACGTTCCTGGCGTAAGCCGGCGCATCCCGGACCTTCAGGAAGCGACCGACTATGAGCCGCCGATTGCCAGTTTTTACCGTCATCTTGCTGCTCTCGCTGACTGCCCCTTTCCGGGCACACGGCCAGGACGACAATCATGCGCATGACGAGCACGCCGAGGAGATGGAGGAAATCGTCGTTCAGGCAACACGTTCAGGGCGGCGCATTCAGGACGAACCGATACGCGTTGAGGTGCTCTCCCAGGAAGAGATCGCAGAGAAATTGCTCATGCGACCGGGCAACATTTCGATGATGCTGAATGAAACCGGCGGCCTGCGAGTTCAGGTCACTTCGCCGGCGCTCGGTTCTGCCAATGTCCGGATTTATGGTATGCGCGGGCGCTACACCCAGTTGCTGGCGGACGGAATGCCACTCTACGGCGGCCAGGCTTCTTCTCTCGGGTTGCTGCAAGTTCCGCCCAGCGACCTTGGCCAGGTCGAAGTCATCAAGGGTGCCGCTTCCGCGCTCTACGGCGGGCAGGCACTGGGCGGTGTGATCAACCTCGTGTCGAAGCGCCCTGGACCGGACGCGGACGGTGAGATCATCGTAAATGCGACAACGCGCGACGGGCAGGACTATTCTGTCTACGTCGAGAGTCCCTTCGGCCGTTATTGGAGTGGCTCGCTACTGTCCAATTACAATCAGCAGTCAGTGCAGGACCTGGATGGCGATGACTGGATCGATATGCCTGGCTATGAGCGATTTTCGGCCCGTCCGCGATTATTCTACGATGGACCGAATGATTTCCGCATCTACTTGACTGCCGGGGCCATGGCCGAAGACCGCCGCGGGGGAACCGTGTCTGGCGGGGTAGTACCTGACGGGGCACCTTTCCAACAGAACCAGGACACACGCAGGTACGACGCTGGTCTCGTTCTCGAGCGTCCCGTCGCTGGTTGGGGCGTTGCCCAATTGCGCGCCTCCGGCACGCGACAGTCGCATGATCACCGCTTCGGTACATTGCTCGAAGTAGACCAGCACAAGACGATGCTGATCGAGGCTTCTGTGACCGGCGATACGTCGTCCATGTCCTGGGTCGGCGGCCTGGCCCACCAGGTGGACGATTACGATTCTGAAACGTTTCCGATCTTCAACTACCATTACAATGCGCCCGCGTTGTTCGCCCAACTGGATCGGGACCTGGGATCCAGTGTCAGCGTTGCAGCGAGTGCCCGGTGGGACAAGCACAGCGAATACGGTGACAAGTTCAGTCCCCGACTGTCGCTGCTCTATCGTCCTGGATCATGGACGATCCGCGCCTCATGGGGCCGCGGCTTTTATGCACCGACGCCATTCATCGAAGAGACCGAGGCAGCCGGACTTTCGAGGCTGGAACCTTTGTCCGGCCTGGTTGCAGAGACCGCGGAGACCGCCTCACTCGACATTGGCTACACGGCCGGCAATCTCGAGGCGGGTCTTACACTGTTCGGCTCGAACATTGATGATGCGGTGCGATTGCAGGCTGTGGCGGCCGACGAAGTGCGACTTGCCAATCAAGACGGCGTTACGCGCACACGTGGCGTTGAAGCCCTCGTCCGCTGGCGTCGAGCCCCGTACGTCGTGACAGCAAGCTATCTTTACCTCGATGCCAGCGAGCCGGAGGTAAGCATGCCCGGATACCGTACGGTGCCGCTGACGCCGCGACACTCGGCGGGTATCGTTGCCATGTGGGAAGAACATGATCGAGGTCGAGTTGGCCTTGAACTCTACTATACGGGCAAGCAGGCGCTGGCGGAAAATCCCTATCGGAACGAGAGCGAGCCATATCTCCACATCGGCCTGCTTGGCGAGATAGTGCTTGGCCGCTATCGACTGTTCCTTAATCTTGAAAATATTCTGGACGTTCGCCAGACCAAAGAGGACTCTCTATTGTTGCCGACTCGCGCGGCGAATGGTCTCTGGACCGTGGACGCATGGGAGCCGTTAGAAGGATTCATCGCAAATGCAGGAATTCGCATAGGTCTCGGCGGCACTTCACGCTAGTCGAAAGGGCCTCTTGCACGGACCCTTTATCGATTTTGCGAGTACCGGACGGTGTCTACTGTGTAACGGTACGCGTCGGGAAGTCGCTGAGCACTTCCCTGACCACGCTTTGAATGACCTCGGAACTCACGGCGTCCTTGCCGAGCTCCCGCGATACGCGGCTCCGCCATACTTCGGCATTGCGCGCGGAGTCGACGGCATAGATGACAAGCGAGCCTTCGCTTACATTTTTGATACTCGAAGTACTGGTGCTGACGCTACCCCCAACGCCGCCGCCAAAACTGCCGACGCCGATGCCGATACGGAAAGGATTGCTCTTGACCTTATCTGTGCGCGCGGCCTCATAGTCAAGCAAGAGGTCGGCGGTGACGCCGGCAGGCGCTGCAACGTAAGCTTTGCGCTGCATCTCCGTCGTGATCGCTGCGCGGATGCGCGTATCCACTATGGACGCAGGCGCGTTGCCGCCATCTGCGCTGGCAGGCGCGAGCCAGCCAAACGTCTTGTATTCGTCGAAATTGGCCTGGTCGTCGATCATCGACTGGGACTTTGCTGGCGCGGAGGCGCAGCCGGCAAGCCATGCGGTGGCAGCCAGGATAAGTCCGGCGTGCAATGCCGGGGAACCCGGTAGTCGCCTGAAATATCCGCATCCCAATATCGTTTGCATCGTTCTCATCGCGTAACTCCTGACGCCGATTAGCGAGTAAATCAGCCTGCCACAGAGGATAGACTTAAGCGAATCCATTGGAAAGCAACACTGGAACGACTGCTGGCGCGCCGACATCGGTGCTTCGGATAATTGCAGCCTGGTGCGTCGAAATGCCGCTGCGAATAATGTCCAGCAGGGCAGGTGCCCGCTATGGCGTGTACCAGACAGGCGACGACCAGGCACGTTCCTTGACAGTTGCTTTTAGTTTGTCGGGATACTTCACACCGAGACGATGCGCGTCGTACATGCTCCATCGGCAAACCGGGTTCTCCAGCACACGGGCGTAGTAGAACGCGCGCTCGCCTGCATTGAAATCCGGATCGGTCCAGGTCGTTGCAAGTTCTGCCGATCCTCTGTCGGTGCTGATTGAGCAGTCTTCCAAATTGACCGTCGCGCCATTGTCCGGGCAGCGATGCGTGTCTTTGTCCGGCACGCCGCCATCCGAACAAGCGACGTCGTAGGTCATTTCCTGCAGCTCATCGTCGGCGGTACGCCAGCCTTTTATAATCTGCAGCTTCTGCAGGGGTGCGCTTTGTGGATCGCGCCGTGCCCAGACGACGAGCGTTGGCGCCTGGCCTTCAGCCGCTGAAGTGAGGTCGCCGCCTTGCGGGACGCCGCGATCGTAACCGACACTCACCCAGTCAGACTGCTCGTGCAAGTTGGCGGGTAGGTCGAATCCGGCGAACATCCTGATCGCCGTCCGCGTGCCGCTGGTTCCGAAGGTTTCCTTGCGGTGCAGCGCATCCCAGATATCTGCACGGGTATTGCTCTCGGCCCAGACACCTGTGACGGCGCCCGGGTTATAGAGCTTTGTAGGGTCATCCGCGGCCGATATGCCCATGGCGAGCGATGTCGGGTTTGGCTCAAGGCCCAGCCGGATTTGCGGGGTGCCGTCGTTGTGGGCCAGGTGGCCCTGGAAATCATCCTCGGCGGTGTCACTCGGCGTGCCATTGTGGTTGTCCGTGCCGCCGACGATGCCGTGCTTGAATGGATTAACGCCGATCTCCGCCTCGTGACGCAGCCCCAATTTGAGTCCGTTGCGGACGAACGCGTACTCATTGCTGCACGCAGCGTTCTCACCTTCGGGGCACTTCGGGAAGATCAGTTCGAAGTTGCATTCCTCGTCTGAAGTCATGATCCCCACCTGGCACTCCGAAGCGCCCTTGATCTGCATGATCTCGACCAGGCGATCCATGCGCGCCCGCCGCTCAACCTGTTCCTGTGTCCACTCGCTGCCGTCCGAGTTCTTGCCCCAGTACAGGCGGCCCCAGTAGAAATTGGAATTGTGCGGTATCGTCAGGACATTGCAGTCGCCCGTGCAGTTTTGTTCCAGCCAGGCGTGCAAGGCCTCGCCCGTGCCCTCGAAAGCCGAAAACACAGTGCCCGGTACGGAGGCGCTCTTGAAGATGACGTTGCGATGCATCATTCCGCCTTTGCCCTCAGGCGCATTGCCCGAATATTCGAAACCCACAAAGGACGTAAATTTGCCCGGCTCGTAATTTTCGGCCGCGGCCTGTTGCACCCGTGACCAGGGACCGGACACCGCTTTGACACAGGCACTGCCGTCGGCCCCGCAGATACCTTCCAGGCGTTTCGGCACGGCCTGGGCGATGCCGGCAAAGATTTCCTGGAATGGCTTGATGTTATTGGATCGGACGCCCTGGCACGTTGTTGAGCTATAGCCCTTCATTGCCGGATTCGTGCAAATTTCGAATTCCCCGAGCGCTTCAGCATGGTCGGTGATCGCCGCAAAGTCGAGCGGCTTTTTGATGCGCTTGGTTGCTCCGTTCGGCAAGGTGACCGTCTCGCCCTTGGCGAATTTGTACGCTTCAAACGGGTCGTTTAGCGTATTGCCGAAAATATAAGAGTCAAGCGAGTAGGCCGTGTGCACATGCAACTCACCGAAATAGACGTTCATCAGGGGATTACGGGGCGCAGCAGCTTCCTGCTCCGCAACGATTGATGACGCAGATTCGGGTTGGTTTGTCGTGCTTACGCCCACTTCCGGCGCAACCTGCGCTTCGGGTTGCGATTGCTTTTGACTGCAACCGGAAAGGACTAACACCAGCAAGGGAATCATAACCATGGGTCGCATAATCGTGCTCCAGTAGTGCTGTCTAAAAATCGAATTTCAGGTACGCCAGCGCACCGTCATACTCCCAGTCAAGGTTGCCCTGGAAGCGGTCCTTTGTAATGCCGATGTCGAACTTGACGCTGTTGATGCCGACGCCGACGGCAATAGTGTCTGTAATGCTGTAATCGATTCCGGCATATAAGTCGTACAAAGACCCGTCAAAATCGCCATACTCGATAACGAAGACCTCGCCGCTGCCGCGAAGAGACCAGCGATCGGCGAAACGATATTCGCCGCGAAATCCAAATACCGGCAAAGGAGCCGTCAGGTCATCCGACTCACGACTGCCCAGATTGTCGGCGGAGAGTGTTGCACCGAAGTCCATCACGTACAGGCCCATCGTTACGCCCAGGAAGCTGCGGCCTCGTTTCAGGAATTCCCACGTATACGCCGCTTTGTAAATAGTGAGGTCCATCTTCGCGTCCAGCTCGGTGTTAACCGGGTAGATCGTGTCGCCCCATATGATCTCTGTGTCAATCTGCTTTGTCGCCGTGCGTGACAAGTCGAAACCGCTGATATCGATACGGTGCTTTTCAGCGAAGCGCCAGTAGCCATCGACGCGAAATACGGTATCCGATTTGTCCAGCCCGAGGTCGCTTTCCAGATCGACGCCGGTTCCCGATCCGTTCCCGCCATCGACCTGTGTCTGCGAGTCACGGTCTGCGAAGAATGCACCTACGCTGACGCTGAATCTTGGATCTGGCTCAGCCTTCACAGTCGAGACCAGCAAGAGCACAAGCACGGCAACGCTGCCTGATGCGGGGCGTAACCTGCGTATTGAGCCGCCGTCCTGCCGCGAAAAGGAATTTTTTGTGTCAATCATTTGCCTCACCCCCACACGATTGCACGCGCTTCGAACGTTTGACTCCCCGGAACCCGGAGCAGCTGCCAACTGGCAGCCGCCCCCGGAACTCGCCGTCTCAGTTGGACGGTTTCGTATTTATCGTCACCTTGCTGATCGTACCGGTAAACTTGCTGCTCTCGAGTGTGTAGTCATCGGACACGGGCGTTTCGTGATCGACACCGACGCCGGCCGTCTCATCGGCGGAGTAGACGTTCGGTTCCGTTTTTGCGACCTTGCCCGAGCCTACCGTTTTGCCGTCGACGCTCAGCGTGACCGTACCGCTGCCGCCCCGACCGCCGTCATAGGCGAAATCCATTTTCACGACAGAGGCGCCGCTCGGCAGTGCTGCATTGCCAGCAATCCTGGTCTTGTCGATACCGAGATAGTTGTAGGTGAAGACGGGAATCCCGTCGATGACATACAGGCTATAGCCGCCAAACCGGCCGCCCTGCGCGAGAATCACGCCATTGGTAGCTGTGCCTTCCGTCTCGATTTCCGCCTCGATGGTATACGACGTGTTCTTGGTGTTGATGAAGTCGTTCTCGAGCAGGCCCGCCATCCCTTCGGAAAGCGTCAGTTTGGTTCTGCCGAACATCAGGTCGGGTCGCCCCGCGACATCGGGATTGGCCAGTTCGATGAGTCGATCGTCAAGCGGCAGGACGTTGTATTTGCGCGCCTCGGCAAGGAAACGATCCTGCAGTTCAGCTACTTTGCCCGGATACTTTTTCGCCAGATCCGTGGACATGCTGAAGTCTTCCGCGACGTTGTACAGCTCCCAGGTATCCTCCTCCAGGGAATTCGCCGGCTTTCCCCAGGGCGTTACGTGAATCGTGCGAGCCATCCAGCCGTCACTGTACAAAGCGCGGTTGCCGAACATCTCGAAATACTGGATTGTATGGCGATCTGCCGCATTGGCGTTGTTGAAGCTGTAGAGCATGCTGACACCCTCTATGGGCTTCTGTGGAATGCTGTCAACGACCTTGGGCTCGGGCAATCCGGTCGCTTCCAGGATTGTCGGGACAATATCAATCACGTGGTGCCACTGTGATCGCATTTCACCCTTCGCCTTGATGCCATTCGGCCAGTGGACCGCCATGCCCTGGCGCGTGCCACCGTAGTCCGACGCAACCTGTTTGGTCCATGCGAAAGGCGAGTCGTAGGCTACCGCCCAGCCCGCCGCCATATGCGGATAGGTTTCCGAGCCACCCCACTTGTCGTAGTACTGGAGCATGAATTCAACATCGGAGCCCTTCGGCTCTGCGTTAAAGTAGGTCATCTCGTTGTACAGTCCATTGGCGACGCCCTCGGCACTGGTTCCGTTGTCGCCAGCGATGTAGAAAATCAACGTGTTGTCGATCTCGCCCATACCTTCGACGGCCGTCACTAGCCGGCCGATCTCGGTATCGGTCATGTCAATGAAGGCGGCGAACACTTCAGCTTGCCGGGCGAACAGTTTCTGTTCGTTTGCGCTAAGGTCCTTCCAGTCCTTGATCCAGTCGGGCTTGGCCGCAAGCTTCGTTCCTTTCGGAATCACTCCGCTCTTCAACTGTCTCTGGTAGATTTCATTTCGAAGCACATCCCAGCCCGCGTCGAAGCGCCCCTTCTGCTTGTCAATATAGGACTTCGGTACGTGGTGCGGCGCGTGCGTTGCACCCGGAGCAAAGTAGACGAAAAAGGGTTTCTCCGGCGTAAGCGACTGCTGGAACTCAATCCACTCGATCGCTTTCGTGGTCATGTCAGTCAGGAAGTGGTAGCTCGGGTCAGCCGGCGTTTCCACCCGGTTCTGGTTGTGGTATATCGTCGGTGTCCACTGATTGGTTTCGCCGCCCATGAAACCGTAAAACTCATCGAATCCCTGGTGATTGGGCCAGCGAGTCATCGGTCCCGACGGGCTGATCTCCCACACAGCCGTCTCGTGCCACTTGCCAAAAGCCGCGGTACTGAAACCGTTGTAGTTGAGCATTTTGCCAATCGATGCCACATCATCCGGCAAGACCCCCGTGTAACCGGGAAACGACGTCGCTAGTTCGGTGATCTTGCCCATCGCGGCCGAATGGTGATTGCGGCCGGTCTTCAGCGCCTGGCGCGTCGGCGAGCACAAAGCCGTCGAGTGGAACTGGTTGAAGAAGATGCCTTCGTTCGCCAGCTGATCGAAAGTCGGCGTTGCTACCGGCCCGCCGAAGTGACTCGTGCCACCAAAACCAAGATCGTCGATCAGGACGACTATGACGTTGGGGGCACTCTTGGGTGCGGTAGCCTCAAACACTTCCGGACGATCCATGTCGCGCGCGTCCAATGTCGTAATCGGTGCCATGTAGGGTGCCTTGATCGGCAACACTTCGCGGTCCACGAACGTCGGGGTGGGTGGCTGGATCTTGGCCGCTTGCTGCGCCTGCGCGGTGCCAGATGCCGCGAGAATCGCCGCGAGGGAAAACAGAATGGATTTCAGCATTACGATGCCTCTTCAATAGGTAACGAGGTTAAAAGAAAGTCACGCTTGCAGGCTCGGGCAAAGCCATATCGCCAGCCGGGACTTTGGCCAGGCTCCCATTCACGATTGCCATGACTCGAGGGAATTCGGAGGATACGCCCAGCGTCGACGCAGCTCGAGGACGTCTGCCGAGATCGTTCTTCATATTTTGATCCCCTCACTTGGGAACGGTCGATAGTTAGCGTTGCGGCTCTTGTCGAAGTTCGGCCATAATTCTGACAAGCTGCGCAAAGGACCGATATCAAAAAAACGCACGATCTGACGTCCGGTGTGTCGCGCTAATTCTTGCGATCGGACAGTGCCGCGGACACGAAACACGCGTCGCCTGCGGTACGATCACTCAGCCGGGGCGGTAACCGCAGCCGTCATTCCTGGCCGCAGGGCCGGCGCGATGGTTTGCCAGCAGAGTTCGAGGGCTTCCAGGGTTGATGCAGCGTTTCAGACGGTCGTTCGCCCATCGCTTTCCTGTAGTCGAGCGCAAACTGGCTCATGTGATTGAAGCCACAGCTGCGGGCGATTTCCGCAACCGTTTTTTTCGCAGGGCGTGCTTGCAGCAGGAAACGGCGGGCCTGATTCAGGCGCCGCCGCTTGAGGTACGCCATCGGCGTCTCGCCGTAGGTTTTCAGGAACAGATAGCCGAGGGTGCGGGGACTCACGCCGGCCGCCCGGCACAGGTCGCGCAGGTGGATTCTTTCGGCCAGATGTCCCGACATGTAGGCGAGGGCGTTCGCGAGCTCCGGGCGTTGCGCCCTATCCACGTTTTTGCGTTTCGAGTTGTCCAACAGGATCTCGTGCGTGTCTGGCTGCAAACACCAATCCTGCGCGCTTCGCGAATCCGGGTGCTATCGGGATTGCGCATGGAACATGAGTTCGTGTCGCGGTGAACGCCAGGGCAGGCCGCAAGAGCGCTCAACGCGTGTAAATGCCGCGCTGCATCGTCACACCGGCGGTGCTGTTCCAATGCTGCGCCGGATTGCGCGGAGCATACTATTCCGGATTGGTGTCCCGTGCGTCGGCGAGCGTAGCGCTCGGACTCTGCCCGAACAGTTGTTTGTACTGCACTGCAAACTGGCTCAGGTGGCTGAAGCCGAAGTTGCTGGCCTCACCGGTCACGGTCGTCGCGGCGCCGGGGGTTTGCAAGCGGCGGCGAACCTCGTTCAGGCGCAGCAGACGAAGATAGCGCGACGGGCTCGTGCCGAATGCGCCCGAAAATGCGTACTCGAGATAGCGCCGACTAACGTGCAGTGCAACGCAGAGTTCGTCGATGCTGACAGGTTCCGAAATACGCTCGCGCATATAGGCTTCCGCGCGTCGCGCGAAGCTGAAATGTGCGAGTGCCTGGTAACATGATTTCTGCGGCGCCGTATCGAGGGTAATCAATGCGGCGCCGAGGCAATTGCGGATGTCCGCGAGCAACCACCGTTCGCGGTCGATGACATTGGACGCCGGTGGTGCGGGCATGAAGATGGCTCTGGCGGCCCGCCAGAGGTCGGCATGCCGCAAAGGGTCAGGCCTGACCGGCGCAAAATCGCATCCGAATTCAAACGCGCCCGATTGCTGCACGTTCTGTTCAATGGATTCAATCCAGTGCGGCGGCACGACGAGGGAGGTGCTGTTGTAGTTTGCAGAGACATGCCCGTTCAGCTCAGCACCGCGTCTGAAAAACAACAGGCGCGACTTGTTGACCGGGATACCGCTCCAGGTTGCCCGGGAATGTTGCGGTATCAGGCCAATGCAATAGCGCTGCGAATCGAGACGGCCGCGAACCCTGACCGGCTGGTTCACAATACTTTGGTCGATCGAAAAGTCGGCCAGCGTAACCTGTCTGAGCGTGGCTTCGAGCTTGCCGGGTTTGAGCTGCATGAGCTCAAGATCCGAGCCGCTTACGGCATGGTTGAGTTCGTCCACGTCGTGCAAGCGTAATGTGGCCGAATCCTGTGCCGCCGGACTGTCGCTGGATTCATCCATACGGTGCATTATTGCTTTTTCTTGCAGGACGCTTGCATCGTAGCCGGGTGTAGCGCGCCCGACAAGAAAAACAGGCATGGCCCAAAGCTGGCGGGATGATACTGCGACTGGCGGGATAAATTGCACTGCATTTTGCGCAGAATTGATAACCCATCGATCATCTCGACACGAAAGCGCCCGGGCGCAAGGAATGCAATTTCGCTATCGCGCCGAGGTATTGGTCGTAATAATGCGGCCGACCCTGCAGCCGTGTTTTCGGCCTTGTTGCAATGGGAGCTTTTCGAATGCCGATACCCGCGGCCGCCGTAGAGCGCCGCGCGCAAAGCTCTCATTCGCTCCCCCCCGGCAAAGATGTGATGAAATAGTCGAGTGAAACAACTACTATTTATCAGGAGGGTCCGATCCAGGGGAGCGCCATGTTTAGAAAAACTGAAGTCAACAGAGCTGTATGCATTGCTTTGGCGACGTCTGCAGGGTTGGCCGCAGCACCGGTTATGGCCGACTTTGAAGAAATCGTCGTAACGGCAACCAAACGGGCGACAGATCTTCAGGACACGCCGATCGCGATACAAGTGCTTAGCGAAGAAAAACTCGACGAACTCAATATCGCGAATTTTGACGACTATATTCGTTATCTACCCAACGTGAATTCGGCGGGCCGAGGTCCGGGCCAGTCATCGGTATTCATTCGCGGTATGGCCACCGACTCGTCGGATCAGACCTCCGTCGAAATTGGCGCACCGGTACCCAACGTCGCGCTGTATCTCGATGAGCAGCCCGTCAGCTCGGGTGGACGAAATCTTGACCTGTACACCGCGGATATTGCCCGGGTGGAAGTATTGCCGGGCCCCCAGGGCACCCTGTTCGGCGCCAGTTCACAGGCTGGTACAGTCCGCCTGATTACCAATAAGCCGGTCTACAACGAGTTCCAGTCGGGATTCGATGCGAGTTACGCAGTCACCAGCGGCGGTGACCCCAGCAATAGTGTCGAGGCTTTCATCAACCTCCCGGTTATCGACGACAGGTTCGCCGTCCGCGCCGTGTTCTATAATGCGGTCGAAGGCGGCTACATAGACAATGTGTTTGGTGAAAATTCGTACAAACCGACTGATGTGGGTTACCCGGTCGGGTCGCCAAACACGGTCGTCAATAATATCGCGCTTGTCGAAGATGACTTTAACGACGCCGTGTATCGTGGTGCGCGCGTCAGCGCGAAAATTGCGCTTGGCGAGGACTGGGAACTCATTCCGCAATTCATGACCCAGGCGCTGGATGTCGACGGCGTCTTCGATCATTCGCCGCCGTCCATCGCCAACCTCGATTCAGAATCGGCGGGCAGTCGTGTCGTCGGTGATCTCAAGGTGCAGCGCTTCTTCCCCGATTTTCTGGACGATGATTTCAGCCAGCTCTCGCTGACCGTGAACGGTCGACTGGGCGTGCTGGATCTCGTTTATGCGGGTTCTTACCTCGATCGCGAAGTCAACAACAGCTTCGACTACAGCGGCTATACACAAGTTGGTGAATTTGGCGCTTATTACATCTGTGACTACGCCAATTATGCCGCTTACGGATTTTATGGAACCTGCGGCGATCCGACGCAGGGCATGATCGCGCATATCGAGAACAAGCGCAGCACGCACGAGTTCCGATTGTCGTATGCCGAGAGCGAGAAGTTCGAATTCGTTGCCGGCGTATTCCTCGACGATGTTCAGGCCAAGGTCGATACCAACTTCTATGTCGCAGGGTCTGTCGGGGCTTTCGCACCCAATTCGTCGCATTCACAATCCACGGTGTTTAACCCCAATCCTCGTGCCGAGGGCATCACGTTTATGAATGATGCAATTCGCGAGGAGGAACAGATTGCCTTTTTTGGTGAGGTCACATTTAACGTCACTGATGCGCTCGCGTTGACCGTCGGCGCGCGAAACTACGACATCGAGACGACTTTAGTGGGATCGTCGAATTTTGCCACACTGTGCCCGGCTGCTCCGGCCCCGTGTACTGCAGCCGATGACAGTGACGCCGGTGTCAGTTATGACCTGGAGTTCGCGAACGACTCGCCCCTCAAGGAAGACGACACGATATTCAAGGGCAGCATTTCCTTCGCGCCCAATGATGACCTGCTGTTTTTTGGCACCTATTCGGAGGGCTTTCGCCCAGGCGGATTCAACCGCAGTGATAATGTGCTGGTGCCGAAGACTTACGTCAGTGACGAAGTCACGAATATCGAGTTCGGCTGGAAAACCACATTGGCGAACGGCACGGTTCGCTTTAACGGCTCTATTTACCAGATCGATTGGGATAATGTGCAAATCGGTGTGACGGATTTCAATATCGGCGTGCTCACATTCGTACTGAATGCGGCCGATGCCGAGATCAAGGGATTCGAGGGTGACCTGACCTGGCTACCGATTGACAATCTGACGCTGGCCGCCGTGTGGTCATACAATTCGACCGAAATGGTGAAGGTCCCGCCCAATATATCGAACCTCGCTCCACAAGGATCCGACCTGGCGCTTGCGCCGGAATTCCAGTACAACCTCAGCGCGCGCTACCTTTGGGAGGTGGGCGACAAGAATGCGCATGCGCAATTAGTGTTCGCCCATACCGACGAGCAGTACAGTTCCATCGTTGCCGCCAATCGTTTCTTGCAGAGTCCTTACGATACGCTGGATGGCGCGATCGGAATTGGTGCGGGCAACTGGGACATCGAATTATTCGTGGAAAACCTTACGGATGAGCGCGCGGAGTTGTTCATCAATTCTCTGGACACGGATTTGCGGATAACGACGAATCGGCCACGAACGTTGGGCGTCCGTGTTTCCTATGATTTCTAGTGCCTGACGGCGCAATAAGTGCGCAGCAGCTGCTGCAGGACGGGAAACTTCAGGAAGCGCTCAAAGCAGCGCGGCAAGAGCTCGTCGAGAGTCCGAGGGATGTCGACGCGCTTTACTGCATGGCCGTTTCGCAGCGTTATCTGGGCCAGCAACATGAGGCGCTGCAAACGCTCGAACAAGTCAAAGCCGTAGCCCCGAATTACGCCAGAGCCTTTCAGGAGGCCGGCCACAACTACAAGAAACTCGGCGACCTGGACAATGCCCGCCTGGCATACAAGCGCGCGGTCGAACTCAATCGTGCATTGATCGCATCGTGGCGGGAGCTGGCCGCGATTCACCGTCAGCAGAATAATCTCCAGCTGTCTGCGGCCGCAACGGCGGAGTTCGAACGTCTCTCGAATCTGCCACCGGAACTGGTCACGGTCACGAGTCTCATGGAGGAAAGCAAGCTGTATCGGGCGGAAAAGCTCTGCCGGGATTTCCTGCAAAAGTCGCCGCATCACATCGAGGCAATGCGGTTACTCGCGTTACTTGGCATGAAACTTCTGATCTACGATGACGCCGAGTTTCTGCTCGAGAGCTGTGTTGAACTTGCCCCCGATTACTGGCTCGCCAGGCTGGACTATGTGACCGTCCTGCACAAGCGTCAGAAGTTCAAGAAGGCGCTTGAACAAGCCGTCATTCTTCGGGACATGTTTCCTGGTAACTATGTGTTCGATCTGACGTTCGCGAATCAAAGTGTCGCCATCGGTAATTTTGAATCAGCACTGGAAATTTATGACAAAGTGATTGCAGCGCATCCCGGGTTCGGGCAAACCTTCCTGGCCCGGGGTCATGCGCTAAAAACGGTAGGTCGGGTGGACGAAGGGATCGAATCCTACCGTGCCGCGTATCGGGTCAGAGCAGACTTCGGTGATGCCTACTGGAGCCTCGCCAACCTCAAGACCTATCGCTTCACGGACGAAGAGATTACGCTGATGCGAACACAAATTGAGCGGCCCGAGACAGCTGCGGACGATCGCTTTCACTTGTGCTTTGCGTTAGGGAAGGGTTTGGAGGACCGTGGCCAGTACGAGGAGTCATTTGCCTGTTACGTGAAAGGCAATGAATTGCGGCGATCCGGTCTGCGCTACGATCCTGAGCGGCTGCCACTGGCCATGCAGCGCCAGATGGAAATCTGCACTCAGAGGTTATTTGAGGAGAAAACCGGCGTCGGTGGCGATTACCGAGACCCGATATTCATCGTCGGGTTGCCGCGGGCGGGATCGACACTGCTCGAGCAGATTCTCGCATCTCACTCGGAGATAGACGGCACGATGGAATTGCCGAACATCATTGCCACGGCGCATCGCCTGGACGGCAGGCGACTCGTCTCACAGGAAGCGAATTACCCGGCGATCCTAACGCAACTCACGGCGGAACATTTTCAGAAACTGGCCGACACCTACATCAAGGATACGGCGATTCATCGACAAGGGGCACCGCACTTCGTCGACAAGATGCCAAATAATTTCATGCACATCGGCCTCATCCACCTGATGTTTCCAAACGCCAAAGTCATCGATGCACGCCGTCACCCGATGGCGTGTTGCTTCAGTGGTTTCAAGCAACTGTTCGCCGACGGCCAGGAATTTACCTATGGAATCGACGATATCGTTGCCTATTACAGGTCATACGTCTCGCTCATGGCGCATTGGGATGCCGTATTGCCGGGCAAAGTGCTGCGTGTGCATTATGAACACGTGGTTAATGATGCAGAGAGCCAGGTGCGTCGTATGCTTGAGTTTCTCGGTGTACCTTTCGAGCCGGCTTGCCTCAGTTTCTACCAGACGGACCGCTCAGTGCGCACACCGAGTTCGGAACAGGTCAGGCAGCCTATTTATCGCCGGGGACTCGAGCACTGGCGCAATTTCGAGCCATATCTCGATGCGATGAAAACCGGCCTGGCGGATGAGATCGCGAACTACCCGGCCTGACCGGGTCCGGCGTTTTATGCCGCCTGAGTGTGACCAGGACCTGGTTCTGCGCTGCGGGCAGGCTCACCCCGGCGGCCGAAGCCCTGCAGGTCTGTGCCCGCCAGCGCCCTCAAAAATCGCAGCTCGCTGCCGATATAAGGGGATACGACGCCAATCACGCAGTCATCCCGCATGCAGACAGACTCGCAACGCAAACTATCGACGCTGGAAAAGGCGCTGGAAATCAATCTTGACAGCAGTCGCTACGGGACTTTCGCTGAAATTGGTGCGGGCCAGGAGGTTGTGCGCTGGTTTTTTCAGGCGGGTGGCGCGGCCGGCACCATTTCAAAGAGCATCTCCGCCTACGATATGCAGGTCAGTGATGCAATCTACGGCAGCGGCGAGCGCTACGTAAGCCGGCAACGGCTTGAGTCGATGCTTGACTACGAGCAGGCACTGACGCGCGAACGACTACGAAACAGTCGCGGCGGGGAAGCCTGTTTTTTCACGTTCGCCGATACCGTAGCGGCGCGCAACTACCGCGGCACCAACGAGTGTCATGGCTGGATGGGCCTGCGCTTTCAGGCGACTCCGAATGCGCCTGACAATACCGTTATCATTCACGTGCGCATGCTGGATGATAATAATGCGGCGCAGCAGAACGCTATCGGTATCGCCGGGGTAAACCTGATTCACGGTGCCTTTTACCTGCACCGGGAACCGGCAGCGATGATTGCAGCGCTGCTTGAGAACCTGTCTGCCGAGCGCGTCGAGATCGACATGATTTATGTCGCGGGCCCGGCCTTTGCCGGCGTCGACAATCGCGTACTGACCTTGCGCCTCGTACAGCTCGGGCTGACCGGCGCCGCCATGTTCGCCGCTGATGGCAGTGTTTTGCAGCCATCCGAGGCGTTGCGCAAGCGGCCGTTACTGGTGCAAAGAGGGCGCTTTCGGCCGGTAACACACGTCAATATCGACATACTGCAGGCCTCGCTGCGCAAGTTTGCCGAAGTCAACGACGTGCCGATTGCCGATGTGTTGCCGATCCTCGAGATCTCGATGCAGAACCTGAAAGAGGACAGTGACGTCTGCCTGCAGGACTTCGTCAGCCGCGCGGAAGTAGCGGCGGCGACCGGCTGCACGGTAATGATCTCGGATTTTCTCCAGTACCATCGACTCGCGGCCTGTCTTGCGCGTTACACGCAGGCGCCGATCGGTTTGTCATTGGGGCTGACCACATTACGCAGCCTGTTTGACGAGACCTACTATGAAGATCTCGACGGCGGCATTCTCGAAGGCCTCGGCCGGCTGGTCCGGGAACAACTGCGCTTGTTCATCTACCCCTGCAAGAATAAAGATAACGCCGTTATCGAACATCTCGGCAGCATCCGCCTCGACAATTCCCTGCAGCATCTGTTCAATTTCATGGTTGAGCGTGGTGTCCTCGTGCCATTGCTGGACGTGGCATACCAACACCTTGATATTCAGTCACCCGCGGTCCTGCGCATGATTGCTGGCGGCGATGACGCGTGGACTGAATGCGTGCCTGCCGCGGTCGCAGAAAAGATCGTTGCGGGGGGGTTGTTCGGCTATAGCAAGGAAATGTATTTGCAGAAGCAGGGTTGAGGCTCGTAACCTCGCACCCTTGCAATACCGGGCAGGACAGGCGCCAACATGACACTCGAGCAGGAAAAAGATCGGATTCGGCGCTGCACAGCCGCGCTCTACCAGGCATCGCGTACCGTGCGCATCCTGACAGGCATCGCCTGGTCGCCGAAAGTCAAAGAGGGATTTTTTGCAACCAACGCGCAGCAGCTACCGCAGGTCGATTATCCGAAATTTGACGCCTCCGGGCCCTTGGCACTGGTTGCGGAGGCGCGGCGCGACATCGGTGAATCAACAATCGATTCATGGCTGGCGCGCCAGGCAACGTCGATCGAAACCGGCGCGCGACTCCTCTCCGCATGCGGTACACCTGCGTTCCTCGAGCTATCAGGTGAGCTGTATGGCACGCCGACCGGGGCATTGCGCGATCAGCTAAACACGCCGTATGACCTGGCCTGCCGTTTCGACACGATGATCGAGTCGTTTTCACACGTCGATCTCGGTGCACCTGCTGCTGCTTGCCACCTCGCCCAGGCCGTTGCCGAAGACATGCGGTCGGCGGTGCAAAAGATGTTCGGTGCACAAGCGCCTAGAGTGGAAATTGTCGACGAGCTGTCGGCAAATGCGTTGGCGGGACCGAAACGCATCCGCATCCGCCGCTCCGCCTGTTTTACCGACAAAGACATACGACAACTTGTGAATCACGAGGCACATATTCATGTCGCCACGTCAATGAACGGCATGGCGCAACCCGATCTGACGATTCTTGCTGCAGGGCATCCCGGCACGACTCGCACGCAGGAAGGTCTTGCCGTATTCGCAGAGTTTATTACGGGATCGATGGATCTGGATCGGATGCGTCGCCTGGCGGATCGCGTCCTGGCCATTCAAATGGCAGTTGAAGGGGCGAACTTTATCGATGTCTACCGCTTCTTTCTCGAACGCATCGGCAGCGAGGAGCAGGCGTTCGAGAATGCAAGGCGCGTGTTTCGCGGCGGCAATGTCGCGGGTGGGATACCGTTTACGAAAGACGTCGTGTACCTCGACGGCCTCTTACGCGTGCATAATTTTCTGCGGGTTATCGCGACGACGGGCCGCGCCGACTGCTTGCGACTGCTGTTCTGCGGCAAGCTCGACCTCGATGACATTCCGGCTTTGTACGAGTTGACGCAGATGGGCCTGTGCCGTGCCCCGAAATACCTGCCCCCATGGGCCAACGACCTGCGCTTCCTGCTGTGTTACCTGACGTACTCGTCGTTTCTGAATCGCGTGAACCTGGATGCCCTCAAGGCGCACTACCAGGACATGCTGAAGGATGTGCCGCAGCGACAACCTGCCATCGTCACGCAGGTCCTGGAATAGCGAGCATCGGCCGTTTCCTACAGGTTCGGCTTCACCAGTTTTGTCGGGAGGGTGTCGCTGTCCCCGGGTGCAATCCCGTAGCGCTTTTCGAGCCAGAATTTCATGCCAGCCCAGTACAGCACTGCGGGCGCGAGAAATGCTGCAACGGTTGCAGGAAGAAAGCGAATGATCGGAAGAGCCTCGCCTGTCGTCGGGTTGTAGATGATGAAATAGGCTACCTGTCCGACCACAACTGCGCCGAGCGCCAGAAAATTGAAGCCTTTTGAGTAGTAATATTGACCGCTTGGCGCTGCTTCGAATATGGAACGAAGGTCGATGTGCTGTTTCTTCAGCAGAAAGTAGTCGACCAGCAGAATCCCGGCGATCGGTGCTTGCATCGTGCCGTTGTACGCTAAAAATGCGCCGCCCAGGTCAAAGAGTTCCTGCGGCCAGATTACAAAGACGATCATCGGCACGCAGGTCAGAGCCATGATGACTTTCCAGCTCCGCCGTGCCAGCGACGGTACATGGCGTAACGCCAGACCGCTCGCGAAAATGGAAACCGCGGTGGAGGTGATGTTCGCCAGTGCGACGAACGTCAGCGCCAGAATGCCCATGACTACTCCGCCCAACGGTACCATCCACTCGGTCGGATCATCGGTACCGATGACGAGCCCGGAGATCAGGGCGATCGAACACACTGCGCCGTTCACGAGTCCGAAATGAATCACCTCCGGATAAATGGCATTGCGGCGGGACTTCGTGTTGCGGGCCAGGAAGCCGATGCCGGCCCAGAATGACACGCCGTTTGCAATGCCGAGCTCAACTGCGATTGCGTAGTTGAGCCACGGGGTTGGCAGGGGATCCAATGGTTTCGCGCTGACTATTTCGTCCCAGCCGTGTGTCGTAACCAGCATGTAAATCATGAAACAAATAACAGCGAGGAGGCCAGGGGTGATGATGTTGTTGAACAAACTGAACAGACGCACGCCACGAGTCGTTACGAAGTAGCTTGCTAACAGGCCCAGGGCCACACCGGCCCCGGCCAGCCACGCTGGTGGCTCAAATCCCAGTGCGCTTACAATATTCACAATCCCGTTGCCGAACATGACGAGTATCAGTCCGGACCAGCCGAGCATGTTGATCAGGTAGAACACCACCACGAGACGTGCGCCATTTTGGCCGAAAGCCGTCTTGCAGAAATCCATTTGTTCGAGGCCATAGCGGTGGCACGCTGCCGAAAGTGGCGGAGCCACCATCAGTACGCCGATCAATGCGCCCGCGAGCAGGCAGACAATACCTTGCACAGCGCCGACATAATTGGCTGTGAAGCTGCCTGTCAAGAAGCACCAGGTAGCGATTGAATAAGCGAAGCAGGTACCGTGTGCGCCCCAGAAGCCGTATTCCCGTTCCTGGGGCAGGGTCGGCGCGCGGCCGTAAACGCTTAGTTCGGAATGAAGCTGCCTGTCACCCATGCATCGCCCCACAGGGTGACTGCCAACTCACCGCAGGATTTCCAGTGCGATTGCCGGGATAACTAAGGCGAATAGTACAAGGATGAGCCAGTCGATCCAGTTGAAAGACCCCATATCCTCATCCGTCATGGCCTGCATCGTATCGATGCGTTGCTCCAGGTCCAGCAACGGGTCGGGGCCATCGTCTTCACTCACCATACGCACTCAAACCTCGTTTTCAGCAGGCTGCCAGCCCGGACGCGGTGCACGCGCCTCATCGAAGCGATCAATCACTTGCAGCAGAGCCTCCGGTGCCTGGGCGCCGGAAACGGCATACCGCCGGTCGAACACGAAGTGTGGCACTCCGCTGATTCCGAGACGCTGTGCGTCCCGGATCAATGCCTGCACACGATCTTCGTCCCGCCCCGCCCGCAGGTCAGCCTCGATACCCACGGGATCCATGCCGGCCTCGCCGGCGATCCTCGCCAGTACGGCCACATCGCCGATGTCCTGGTTCAGCGAGTGATGGGCGGCAAACAGCCGTTCAACGACATCATCCTGGTTTACTTCCGGCTGCTCCGCGGCCCACAGCAGCAGCACATGCGCCGACAGGGTATTCGGCGTCCGGGCACCGGGCCCCGAGTCGAAGTGCAGTCCCTCGGCTGCTGCCGTCTTCTGCATGTTTGCCTGGAGAGTTCGCGCCCGCTCAGGTCCAAATTTTTCAGCGTAGTACGTGGCCCGGTCCTGACCTTCTCGCGGCAGGTCAGGGCTGAGTTGAAACGGCAGCCAGGTCACTGCAACGTCGAGGTCCGGTCGCTCGGCCAGCGCGCGCTCCAGGCGCCGCTTGCCAACGTAACACCACGGGCACACCACGTCAGAGACGATTTGAATATCCAGAATTTCATTCATTGCTCAAGTGTAGGAGCGCATTCAGACGCGAGTCAAATACTCATCGCGCCCACTGGTGCTTCGTCATATCACTTGCAGCAATTCATACCGCCAATTGAACCGATTGTGTACGACCATTAGACTGCGATCATTGGCTATTGATTGCTTGGACGTGCATGCAGTCATTGCTGGCAAGGAGGTTAGTATGCTGCTCGTTGGAATGCTGGATTCACCCTATGTTCGGCGCGTCGCTGTATCCGCCCAATTTCTCGGGGTTCATTACGATCATAAGGCGCTGTCTGTTTTCAATGACTATGACGAAATTCGCGGCCTTAACCCACTTGTCAAAGCGCCCACAGTCATTTGTGATGATGGGACAATTTTGGTCGATTCAACGCTTATAATCGACTACTTCCAGCGAATATCTGTCAATGGCCATTTGTTGGCCCCAACAAATGCTAAAGAGTATATTCAATCTCAATATGTACTGGGAATCGCACTGGTTGCACTGGAGAAAATTGTGCAGGTGACGTACGAAACCTTACGTCGTCCGGAAACCACTCGACATCAACCGTGGCTTGACCGCCTGGTGGATCAATTAAAGACTGCAATGGAACAGCTGGATGCCTTGCTGAAAAACCGCAATCCCTGGCTGTTAGGGGAAACTGTATACCAGGCAGACATAACGACTGCTATCGCCTGGCGTGTGTCTCAGTTTATCGTCGCGAAGTATGTCGATCCGACCGAATTCAGGGAATTGGCGCGATTTTCGGCACAGGCGGAGAAGCTACCTGAATTTAGAGCATGCCCACTGAGCGTGAACTGAAAGTCGGCTGTTTTATTCATGTTCTGCAGTGTCATTGCTCATTGAAAATATTTATTGCCATCACCGGTAGCATTTTCGCCATCAGCTTTCTGGCGTTCCCTCTGTCAGGCGGTAGCTGGGAATGGGACCTGAACAATGCGCTTGGATTTCTCGCACTCGCGGGCTTGCTGTACCTGACAGTACCCTTTCGCGGCGTGCGCAACCTGTGGTTACACGAACACTTCAGCTATGCAGTGCTTGGTATTGTCCTGATTCATGCGTTCTGGTTCCTGACCGTCGACGGGGCTGCACTCCAATACATCAGGATTGGTGCGCCAGCCTATATGTGGGCGGGCATCGTCAGTGTGTTCTTTCTTGGTCTGTCAGTGTGGTTTGCCACGCTGCCAGCGCGACAGCATGTGTACGGAGGATATACATCGTTCAGATATTGGCATCGCCTGTTTGCAATTATTGCCATAGCCGGGGCGACCTATCACATCGTCCAAAGCGGCTTTTACCTGCATACCTGGTACCAATCGGTCTTTTTCATCGCGATCGTCGTAATCGTAACTTTCAATCGAAGTCTGAAAACAGGCATTGTTGCAGCGGTTCCTGCGCGACCACGGACATTTTTACTTGTTGGTACATTCGCTTCAATCATATTTGCATTGCTTAGAAATTCTACCCAATGAAAACAGTCATTGTGTTATCGCTTGTTTTACTCGCGTACATCCTTCTGTTCGGTTCGCCGCTCGCCAGGCAACGAGTAGAGCTGAAGCACTATTACTCGAGTCCCGAGCCAATATTGCCAATGACATTCGCACACGCGGATCATCGATCAGTCGTCTGCGTGGATTGTCACCATAACTATGTGGATGACACGGGATCGACAGGTTGCATGTTTTGTCACGTGACCACGCCGGAGCTGTGGCCTGTTTTGGAACAGCAATTTCATGGTCTTTGTCGTGGTTGTCACGTTGATCTCGCAAAGCAAGGAGAAGACAGTGGACCTCTTCGTCAGTGTAAGTCATGTCATACTGAGGACGTGGCGCCATAGCGGCAGGTTCCTGTTTCAAGGTCACGGCAGGACCAGACCGCATGACCCGCTGCGCGGAGTACGTTCCCAACGCGACCGATAATTCGTAAACCTGACTGGTAGCACGCCATTGAAAGCCGTTCTGAAGCTTGATGAGATCAAGCGCCTGGTTGATATTCCGCAATTGATCCACGAGATCGAAATCGGATTTGTACTTTATTCCGACGGACGGGTAAATGTTCCGCCCGTCGGCTTTCTGCACTTTGACGACCCTCCTGGCGATGTCCATATCAAGTACGGTTCTGTAGTGGGTGACGAACGTTACGTCCTGAAAATGGCGTCCGCGTTCTACAAAAACCCGGACGTCGGGAAGCCGGTCAGCGACGGGTTAATGTTGGTCTTTAGCCAGAGAACCGGGGCACTCGAGCTGATCCTGCTGGATGAATGCTGGCTCACCGATATGCGCACTGCGGCAGCAGGAGCGGTTGCCGCGAAACACCTGGCCGCAAGGGTGACCCATACGATCGGGATCGTAGGCACCGGCGTACAAGCAAGGCTGCAGCTCGAATTTTTGCGTAACATTGTCGAGTGCAAGCGCTGTCTCGTATGGGGCAGGAACGCGATCAAGGTGCAGGGGATGATCGAGGAACTTCGGCGCAGGGAATCTATTCGTGACTGGGGGCTGGAGATTCAGGCCGCAACGAACCTCGATACCCTGGTTTCGCAATGCAATCTTATTGTGACGACGACCTCGTCCGATACACCCTTGATTCGCGCTGACCAGGTACGTAAGGGAACACATATCACGGCTATGGGAGCGGATGATCACGGCAAGCAGGAGCTCGACGCGAGGCTCCTGGCAATGGCGGACCTGGTCGTTGCAGACAGCATTTCACAGTGTATCGATCACGGTGAGTGTTCTGTGGCGGTCCGGGATGGGCTTATCCGGGAGAGTTCGATCCTTGAATTGGGCAATGTAATTAAGAATCCCGGCATGGGCCGAACGCGCGAAGACCAGATTACTATCGCAGATCTGACAGGGGTTGCCATACAGGATATTCAGATCGCAAAAATGGTTGAGCACGCTCTCCGGGCTAACGACGATCATTGACGAGTCGTATAATGATGGCATCGGTGCAACGCGTTATGCATTCAACGTTAGCGCGATAATCAGTATATAAACCAGTGGAAACGCCCAGCGTGTATAGACCGTCATTCGTACTGCGTCACGTTCGCGATCCTCGTTGACCCAGCGAGTGGCAACCACGGTGATGCCCAGCGAAAGCAAAACCAGGAGCGTCGAATACATCACGAAACGGTCCGCCTGGGTGAGGTAGTCGATCTGCGGCAGGCTGAGGCGAAGGCTGACCCCCAATGCAATCAGCGAGAACACGGTTGCGGTGGCCATGCCCATTCGGGTGGGAACAATGCTCGGCTGCAGCCAGTGCACCGTCCATGCAAGGAACAGGATCAAGGTCATGGGCAGGGCCAGGGTCAGCACATAGAACCCCGCGTTGCGATGCGCTACTACGCCGAATGTCAGCTTGGCTCGGCCTGCACCATCTTTGGTCAGCTTAAAGACAGAGGACTCGGGCTGTAAATTTTCAAATCGCCAACCGGCCGCACTAAACGCTGCGGGGTCGGCAATAAACTCCGTACTGGTGGAGAACACGAGCTCCGATGGCGGATATCGGTACGAAACGATGTCAATCGTCAAGCGCTGCGAGTCGAACGGAAAATCCTGCAGGCCGAGCTTGACTGCGAGGCGGCCACTGAGCCGTTGGCGAATGACTGCATTGCCGTTGTTGTCGACATTGGCGACTTGCGGCAGCATCGCTGAGAGGCCGCGATCATTGACGATCGTCAGGCCAGGAGTCCATATATCGCTCACCGCGAAGGATCGTACGTTGCCTTCCGTTCCCGCAACGGCGTCGACAGCCAGACGGTGGTCTCGCCACCTGATTTCAGTATAGGCATCGATGCTGAAGCGCTGTTCCTTGTCGTCAACGGCATCGATATCGAGCAGGCCAAACCTTATTGTTATCTCCTCAGGCGCTCCGCCTGCGTTGGGTCGCTCGCCAACGAGTCTGTCGTTGTCATCGGCAAGCGCCGCGCCTGCATTGAACGCAAAGCAGACGGTCAGCAGCTGCACGAACGGGACCAGGGTGCGTCGTAATATCCGGACCTCGCGCCCGGACTTTTGCGTGCTGGTGCGGGCGATACGGAGCCTGGTATCGGAACCGTCAAACAGAATCAAGACGGGTTCTCGCGACAATATTGCACCGCCCAGTCAATAGCGTCTTTTCGATCCTCGAATATTTGTGAAGACGGTATTAGATCCAGCACACCCATTCCACTTAGTGTCCTGAGCGCGTGATTGCGTAGCCCGGTAATGACCACACGCCGATCGCGTTTTCTCGATACGTCGATCATTTGATCGATTGCGAGTGCTGCGCTCGGGTCGATATAAGCTGCGGACGAGAAATCATAAATAACGACATCATGAGGCGCAATTCCCTGAGTATCCCGGTGCGCCAATTCACGTGCCGATGCGTAAGAAAAGGACCCTTGCAAAAGCGTGATCAGGACGCGTCCTCCAGTCGACCGTAACAGTGCCTTTTCATCCGGCGACAGAACATCAAGCTCTTCCGCATTCGCAGATTGTTTGAGGCCCTTGAGCTGTTCATCCGCCAGCCAGCGCGAATTCACAAAACTGGCCATAATTATGCCAACCGCCACTGCCGTTATCAGGTCGACGAAAACAGTGAGCCCGAACGTCACCAACATGACGACAACTTTTTCTGTGGGGGCACGCCGCAGGCGTTTCAGATATCCCCAGTCGATAATGTCCCAACCCACCTTGATGAGAATCGCGGCCAATACAGCTTTTGGTACGAACGCAACGATCGAGCCGAGGCCAAGTGCCATGCCCAGCAGCAACACGGCATGCAACATTCCTGAGATCGCTGTTCGTCCTCCCGCGCGCACGTTGACCACCGTACGCATCGTCGCGCCAGCACCCGGAATTGCGCCGAACAGGCCCGCCACAAGGTTGCCGATGCCCTGGCCGACGAGTTCCTTGTCAGAATCGTGTCTCGACTTTGTTATGGAATCGGCGACCAGGGACGTTAGTAAACTGTCTATCGAGCCCAACAGAGCGAGAATGAATGCGGGTTGCAGCAGCAGCGAAAGCTTGTCGAATGATATCGCGGGTATCACCATGTCTGGAATTGCTGATGGCACGGCCCCGATAGAGGGCAGGTCGTGAATAAACAACGCTGAAACGAGGGTGCCTATGATCAGAACCCCGAGGGGTGAGGGCAGATACCTGGCAATTGTCTTTGGCCAAAAAACAATGAGGGCCAACGCCGCGGCCGCCAGGCTGAACGCCCGAATGTTCACCATCTCAAAGCGTAACGTGCCCAGTTCCTTCAGAGTGTTGATAACGCCGTCGGACGATGCGGGCAATCCAAGAAACGGCAGGATCTGGATGATAATTATGATGACGCCGATGCCGTTCATGAAGCCCGACACCACTGACACAGGTGTGTAGTTTATGTATTTTCCGATGCGCAGAGCGCCAAACAGGATCTGCAACGCACCGCCGAGCATTACGATGGTAAATGCCTCTGGAAGACTATTTGCATGAGTCGCGACGACCGCGCCCATGACAACAGTCATCGGTCCGGTCGGCCCCGAAATTTGTGCGGGCGTGCCGCCAAACAGCGATGCAAAAAAACCGGTTGCAATTGCTCCGTATAGCCCGGCGATCGGACCTGCTCCTGACGCGACGCCAAAGGCGAGGGCGAGGGGCAGCGCAATAACGGCGGCGGTCAGCCCGCCAAAGACATCACTTCGAAAATTACCCAGGCCATAACCCGATCGCAGGGTAGTGACGATCGCAGGGGAAAATAATTCAAGTAGTGACATGGCGTGGGCCGAAATAAATGTGAACCGAAGCGGACAGGAAGCTTGTCAAGCATGCGGAGTTTTTCACATTATGTGAAGTACCAGGGTCTGGACAAAAAGATGCGACATAATATATGACCTGTTCGTAGCGGTTCCGTACGTATCCATCGTGCCGGCAAGTTTATGATAAGCATACTGATATCGATGAGGCGGATGCGCGGCAAACCGGCCTGCAAAATGTTTGATAATTCATGAACTCGCCGACTGCGTCACCTACCATTTCACGATGCAAATCACCGAAAAAAGGGTAGTCTCGGTTTGACAACAACCGCCGGGTCAAAAGCGATGTCGGCGGTGCAGAAGACTGCAAAGACGGTCGCGAGCAACCCAAACATCAAGGGGCGAACTTAGCCATGGCTTTTCTGGATCGAGCACGTCAGCGTGTCCTCATCACGCTGTCACTATTTGCCGTCGCAAGTACTGCGTTCGCGAGTCATGCCGAAGACTTTATCGAATCAGATATTATCCGGCCGGACGGGGCAGCCTGGCAAGAAGCGGTCGGTGTCACTTTTCAGGACAGTGGTCGCACCTGGGTTTGGGAGCGGGTAGGGCGTGTCTGGATAGTCGATAGCGACAATCCAGTCATGACGCCCTTTCTCGATATTTCGGACGAGGTCGGCGCCTGGTGGGATCACGGCCTTCTCGGACTCGCGCTGGACCCGGAATTCGATCAGAACGGCTACGTATACGTGCTGTACCTGGTTGACCGTCATCAGTTGCTGCACTGTCACGAACCTGTATCAGGTATGGGCGAACCCATTTGCGATGCGGGCTACAATCCTGCGACTGACGATTACTTCTCCGCGACGATAGGCCGATTGACGAGGTACCAGGCCACGTTGCCGTCCGGGGCCAGCGACTACAGCCAGGCTACAACGGCTGACCGCTCGACACGTACTGTACTTATTGGTTCGACGATCACGAACGGTATCCCCAGCACGTCCCGGTCACATGTAACCGGCTCGCTGATCTTTGGCACCGACGGTTCACTGCTGGTCAGTACAGGCGACGGCGCTCGAGCGACCCGGGATTCCGGCAGTGCGAGCACCACCGGTGACGGCGCCAGCTACACCGCGCAGGCACTTGTCGATGGCATTATCGACGATGCGCAGGATGTAGGCGCAAACCGCGCACAGATGATTGACTCGCTGAGCGGCAAGATTTTGCGACTGAACCCGGCGACAGGTGCCGGTTTGCCGAGTAATCCCTGGTACGACACGGCAGACCCCGATGCCGCGCGCTCGCGCGCTTACGCACTGGGCTTTCGGAACCCGTTTCGCATGAGCCTCCGGCCGAATACCGGCAGCCACGACCCGGCCGCAGGCGATCCCGGTACGATCATCGTTGGTGATGTTGGCCGCCAGGACTGGGAAGAGATCAACATCGTCGAGGCGAGTGCGCAAAACTTCGGCTGGCCTATCTTCGAAGGCATGCAGACGTACCCAGGCAGCGATTTTTCTTTTGGCAACGTACCGAACGCGTACGCACCAAACCCGCTTTTTGGCCAGCCTGGTTGCAGCCAGCGGTTTCTTTTCTTCAGCGATTTGATCGTGCAGGAAACACGGAACGCGGTTGCTTTTCCGAACCCCTGCAATGCGGGGCAGCTGATCGACAACGATACCCCGACGCACGTTCATACCCGCCCGATCCTGACCTGGCGACACGGCGTCGCCGTTACCCGTGCCAAAGCTTTCGGTGGTACGGGCGAGGCCGTTGACTACTCGATAGACGACCCGAACTCGCCAATCCACGGCACGCCGTTTTCCGGTTCTACAGCTACCGGCGGGTTTGTCTACACGGGCACTGATTTGCCGGCCGAGTATCGGGGCAACTACTTTTTCGGCGACTACGCGGACATGTGGATACGTCGGCTGGTTTTCGACGAGTTCGGCTTGCCGCTAGCGGTTGAGGAATTTGCGGGCGGCGGCGAAGTCGGCGGGCCCGTGCACATCACCAGCAACCCAGTGACCGGTGGTATCTATTACATCCCGTGGACCATCGCCGTGAAGCGTCTGGACTACGCGCCGGACGGCACGCTGCCGCCGGTCATCGAGCTTACCACCAGCGCACTGTTCGGGCCGGCGCCACTCAATGTTGCATTCGATGCCAGTGCCTCGTTCGATCCGGAGGGAACCAGTCTCTCGTACTACTGGGATTTCGACGACGGCGCAAACGCGACGGGCCCGGTTAGCAACCACGTATTTGCGGCTGCCTCTGTCGCCACGTTCAACGTCCGGCTGACGGTGCGGGACAGCAATGGTGGCCAGGCGCAGCGAACAATCGTCGTTTCGCCAAATAACACTCCGCCTTCTGTAGCGATCGTCTCGCCTGCCGACGGGTCGGCGTATCCGTTGAGCGGTGACACGGAGTACGCACTACTCGCCGACATCCGCGATACGGAACACAGCGCAGAGAGCATGACTTGCAAGTGGACCGTGCGGCTGTTTCACAATACTCACTCACACGGCAGTCCGCCCGTCGCTGGCTGCGCCACCACGACCACCATCGCGCCCGAAGGCTGTGACGGTGACTCGTATTTTTACCAGGTCGATCTCGAGGTTACCGATCCGGCGGGACTCGTTGCCACGGATACAGTGATACTCAATACCCCATCTTGCAGCGGCGGCAATTTTTCACCGGTCGCGAATGGCGATATCGCCACAGTAAATGCCGGCGGTAGCGTTGTAATTCCGGTACTCGCCAACGACATCGACGACACCGGTCTGATCCCGGGCACGGTGGCGTTGCGGGCGCCTGCGCCGACGCAGGGCACGGTCAATGTCAATGCGGCAACGGGCGACATCAGCTATCAGCATACCGGCAGCGCTGGCAGCGTCGATACGTTCGCATACACCGTGCAGGACACGGCGGGCGTCACGTCCAATACGGCGACCGTCGTCGTACGCAGTATCGCGCCGGACACCGAAAGCCCGACAGAGCCGGGGGATTTCGTTGCGGTTAGTGCCATAACGAATCAGATTTCGCTCGATTGGGATCCGTCCAACGACAATGTCGCGGTTGCAGGCTATCGGCTGTACCGCGACAGCGGATTGATCGCTGACATCGCCGTCACGTCATTCACTGATGTCAATCTTGATCCCGACACTATCTATAACTATGCCGTCGAAGCGTACGATTCATCCGGCAATACTTCGTCTAAGGCCGTCATTGCGGTCGCGACGCTGGCCGTACCGAATGAAGTCACGTTCGAGACTTCCGCCGATTCCTACACGCGCACCAACGCCGCCAGTGCAAACTTCGGCACCGAAACAATCGTCCGAGTGCAGCCCTGGGGTGATATGGCCGGGTTTCTGCGCTTCGACTTCTCGGCGTTCCCGGCAGGCAGCGCCGTCGCGACAGCAATATTGAACTTGCCGGTCGACGATGTGAAGGTCGATGGCGTTGTCGAATTGCGCCGGGTCCTCGGTCCCTGGCAGGAACTCACGCTGACGCGCAACAACCAGCCTGGTCTCGGACCTGTCGCGGCACTTTTTACCGTTGCACGAAGCGACGAGAACGAGGTTGTCAGCGTTGATGTCACATCGCTTGTCAACGAACTGCTCGCGGACCCGGCTAATGACTACGGCATTGCACTTACCCAGGCGGGTGCGAATGTATGGTTTGACAGTCGTGAAGCCGGCTCGCCGATATCCCTGACTTTGACCGGCGGTGGACCCTTGCCAAACAGCCCGCCGACCGTCAGCGCAGGCACCGACGAGACCGTATTTCTGGGAGACGGCGCGGCGCTCGCGGGCAACGTCACCGACGACGGCCTGCCGGATCCGCCGGCTGCGGTCATTACGTCCTGGACAAAGGTATCGGGTCCCGGTACGGCCGATTTTAGCGACCCGGCTCTGCCGGCCACGACCGTTAACTTTGGCGAGGTCGGCGAGTATGTATTGCGGCTCGCCGCTGACGACGGCGAATACCTGGCGTTTGATGACGTCAGGATCAGCGTTGTCGAGCCGGGGGCCCAGGTAAACATTTCTGCCGGCGCCGATACATACACGCGCAGGAATGCGGCGAGCGCGAATTTTGGAACAGACTCGATCGTACGCGTCCAGCCCTGGGGCAATGCGACGGGTTTTGTACGCTTTGACTTGTCGGCCTTTCCTGCTGGAAGCACGGTAGCGAGTGCCACACTGCACGCCGCCGTCGACGACGTGAAAGTCGTCGGCGGCGTGCAACTCCACCGCGTGCTGGGTCCCTGGCAGGAATTTGCATTGAGCTACAACAACCAGCCGGCACTTGGGCCGGTCGCCGCCAGCCTTACTGTCGATAAAAACGACAAGGGCGAAATTCTCAACATCGATGTGACAAATCTCGTCAATGCCCTTATCGCGGACCCGGCCAACGACCATGGCATTGCGTTCACGCAGGACGGTGCGAACGTCTGGTTCGACAGCAGAGAAGGCGGTATTCCGATGCTGCTGACAATCAACGCCGGTGGTCCCGTCACCAATGCACCGCCATCCGTGAACGCCGGTGCTGATACAAGCATTGCGCTGCCGAATGTTTTGTCGCTTGCCGGCAAAGTGACGGACGATGGCCTGCCGAATCCACCAGCCAACCTTACCGTCTCCTGGACACAGCAATCCGGACCCGGCACGGCAACGTTCACGAATGCTGCAAACCCTGCATCCCGCGTCAGCTTCGATATTGCCGGTGACTATGTGCTCCAGCTTGCCGCGGATGACGGCGAGTTCGTGCTGACCGACGATGTCACTGTCACCGTACTCGAACCCCAACCGGAATTCGAGTTCACGGCCGTGGCGGATTCGTATACACGCACCGACCCCGCAAGCAGTAACTTTGGCAGCGAAGCCATCGTACGCGTCCAACCCTGGCGCCGGATGACCGGTTTTGTTCGTTTTGACCTGGCTTCGTTTCCAACCGGCAGCGGCGTGGCCAGTGCCGTCCTGGAGCTTTCGGTAAACGATGTCAAGGTGGATGGCAGCATCGAGTTCCAAAAGGTGCTCGGCAACTGGCAGGAACTCGGCCTGACCCGCGACAACCAACCGGATCTCGGTCCGGTTCTCGCGACACTGGGTGTGTCCGGTACCGATGACGGTCAGCTCGTCTCGGTGGATATCACGTCACTTGTCAATACGCTGCTTGCCGACCCGGCGAACGACTTCGGGATTGCGCTTACGCAATCCGGCGCGAATGTCTGGTTCGACAGCCGTGAAGCCGGCGCACCGATGACTCTGACGATTGTGCCGGGTAGTGCGCCGCCCTGATCGTCCGTGTCATTGGGGCGCATCCAGGCGTGGATCAAGGGTGGCATCACGGCGCCCGTTGCACGGACCGGGCCAGACAGCACCATCGTCACGCCAATTCGGTTGAGTGTGGGGCAATGAACAGGCAGGAGGTGGCCTTGTCGTGCCAGGACCCGGCAGCGCGTGGCAATGAGTTACACTTGGCCTGCCATTGCTAAAGCGCCGAGCCATACCGTATAATCGCGCGCCAGAGTACGGGTGGGCGCGGATTCGTTGTCAAGACGCCGGGCGATGCGCAGGAAGACCCACGCTATCGGGACAGCAGGATCGTCCGCGGTAGATCAAGCCCCGACCAGGGGTTTTTTGTTGCCCTCACGCTACGGCCTGAGAGCTTTGGAAGGGCCGTGACTGGCGCTTCAAAGGAATGGGCCTATGGCCCTTTTTTTGTTTAGAAACAAAGAGATATTTAATTTATTTAATATGATGCATGATGAAATAAAGCGCCTGCTCGAACCAACGATCGAAAGTCTTGGTTATGAGCTCATGGACCTCGAATCACGGCTTTCGGGCGCGGGTGGCGCGCTGCGTATCTTTATTGATGGGCCCGCAGGCGTCGGGCTTGCTGATTGCGAGAAGGTCAGTCTCGCAGTGAGCGCATTGCTGGACGTGGAAGATCCGATTCCTGGTCGTTATGACCTGGAAGTATCGTCCCCCGGGCTCGACAGAAAATTGACAAAACCTGCTCATTTTCAGCGGTTTGAAGGTGAGACGGTCAAGGTGCAATTGCGCTTTCCCATCGAGGGGCGCAAGCGGTTTCGCGGCCGGCTGTTGTCGTCCAGCGAGAACAACATAGTGATCGATGTGGATGGCGAGCAACATTCCCTGCCGCTCGCAACCATAGATATTGCGCGTCTGGTGCCGGCCGGGACCTGATCCGGTAGGCAGATACGGAGTTTTAAACGAATGAGCAAAGAAATCCTGATGGTGGTTGACGCTGTTTCTAATGAGAAAGGCGTTGAAAAAAGCATCATATTCGAGGCAATCGAAGCCGCACTGGCGTCGGCAACCAAACGCAAGGCCGGTGAAGACATTGACGTAAGGGTGGCCATCGATCGCGAGTCAGGCGACTACGACACATTTCGTCGCTGGCTGGTGTTTGCCGACGACTCGACGGAACTCGAGTTTCCGGATCGTGAATTACGCATGATCGATGCGCTGGATATCGACGACAGCGCTGAACCGGGCGGCTATGTCGAAGTGCCGATGGAGTCTGTCGACTTCGGTCGTATCGCGGCGCAAACGGCGAAACAGGTTATCGTGCAGAAAGTTCGGGAGGCCGAGCGCGAGCAGGTCGTTGAGGAATACAAGGGGCGCGAAGGCGAAATGCTCTCGGGCCTGGTCAAGCGAGTTGATCGCAATGGTGTGTACATTGATCTCGGCGGCAACGCAGAGGGCTTTGTCGCGCGTGAGCAAATGGTGCCGCGCGAACCCGTACGGCCACAGGATCGTATCAAGGCATTGCTGACTGAGGTGCGTTCGGAGCCGCGTGGCCCGCAATTGTTCATGACCCGGACTTCGCCACAGTTCCTGGTTGAACTGTTCAAGATCGAGGTTCCGGAAGTTGGTCAGGGCCTGATCGACATACTCGGGGCGGCTCGCGATCCGGGCCTCAGGGCCAAGATTGCCGTGCGGAGCAATGACAAACGTATCGACGCGGTCGGCGCTTGTGTCGGTATGCGCGGCTCGCGGGTGCAAGCGGTCTCCAACGAACTCGCTGGCGAGCGCGTCGACATCATTTTGTATGACGACAATGCCGCACAATTCGTTGTGAATGCAATGTCACCGGCCGAAGTTGTCTCGATCGTCGTCGATGAAGACTCGCACAGCATGGATATCGCTGTAGAGGAAGACAAACTGTCGCAGGCGATCGGGCGGGGCGGACAGAACATTCGACTGGCCAGCGAGCTGAGCGGCTGGGAACTCAATGTCATGACGGCCCAGGACGCTGAACAAAAGAGCGAGTCTGAGATGAAGGAACTGATCGAGCTGTTTTCGAAGCAGCTCGACGTGGACGAAGAAGTCGGTCTTATTCTTGTCCAGGAAGGCTTTTCAACGATCGAGGAAGTGGCGTATGTGCCGACCTCGGAACTGGTGGCAATTGAAGAGTTTGACGAAGATATCGTTAACGAGCTTCGCAATCGTGCACGTGATGTTCTTCTAACCCAGGCTATCGTCAAGGAAGAGAAGATCAGCGAGGCGGAACCGGCTGAGGATCTCCTCGGCCTGGAAGGTATGGATAAAGGTCTGGCTTACAAGCTGGCGAGTAGTGGCGTAGTGACGCGCGAAGATCTGGCGGAACTTGCCACGGATGACCTGTTGGAGATCAACGAAATGGACGCAGATCAGGCGGCGGCGTTGATCATGAAAGCGCGCGAGCATTGGTTCGAGGCGGAACAACAGGCGTAGTGCCGACAAGTGCCTGACCCGGAGTTTAAAGAATGGCTGATGTAACAGTTGAACAATTTGCGAACGTACTCAAGGTGCCGGTCGAAAAATTGCTGATGCAATTGGACGAAGCTGGTATCAAGGTCAGCGGTTCGACGGATACCATAAGCGAGGACGCGAAACTCGAATTGTTGTCGCACCTGCGCCGTAGTCACGGTCAGAGCGATACGGGGAGCGGCGATGCTGCGCCCAGGCGCATAACCCTGAAACGCAAGTCGCAGTCGGAACTGCGACTCGCTGGCGCGCAGGGCCGGTCACGTACTGTCAACGTCGAAGTGCGTAAAAAGCGCACCTACATCAAACGCAATGTACTTGAAGAGCAGGCACAAAAAGAACAGGAAGAGCTTGATCGTCAGCGCAAGGAAGCCGAAGAGAAGATTGCGGCGGAGAAGCGCGAGGAGGAGCGACTCATTGCGGAAAAGGAAGCTGCAGTGCGCCGCGTCGAAGAGCAGCGCGAGCAGGAAGAAAAAGCTCGCCTGAGCGCCGAAGAAAGCGCTCGCGATGCAGAGGAGCAGGCTGTGAAAGCGGCCGCCGAGGAAGCAGCGCGGGTCGAAAAAGCTGAAGCAGACGCACGCGCACGTCGCGGCAAAGACAAGCCGAAGGCGGCCGCAAAGGACGGCGTGACCAAGTATGGCCGTAAGGAATTGCATGTAGCGGGTGACAAGTCCGGCAGGCGCAAGCGCAAGGCGCCAATGCGTCGCCGGCCGGTGTCGCTAGGCACGGATTCCCAGCACGGCTTCGAGAAACCGACCGCACCGGTAGTTCGTGAAGTTGAGGTTCCGGAAAGCATTTCCGTGTCCGATCTGGCACAACGAATGGCGATCAAGGGCAACGAAGTCGTCAAGGTGTTGTTCAATATGGGCGCGATGGTAACGATCAACCAGGTGATTGATCAGGACACCGCGACCCTGGTTGTGGAGGAACTCGGGCATATTGCAAAGCCGACCTCCGAGGCAGACATGGACGAGCAACTGCTGGCCGCGGAAATGCCGGATGCGGACGCGGGCGATGCTGTGCCACGCGCGCCGGTGGTTACAATCATGGGGCATGTCGATCACGGCAAGACGTCATTGCTCGACTATATCCGTCGTACGAAGATCGCAGCTGGTGAAGCAGGCGGCATCACGCAGCACATTGGTGCGTACTCTGTTGAGACGGAACGCGGCAAAGTGACGTTCCTGGACACACCGGGTCACGCCGCGTTCACAGCGATGCGCGCGCGTGGTGCACAAGCTACAGATATTGTGGTCCTGGTTGTGGCAGCCGATGACGGTGTAATGCCTCAGACGGTCGAGGCCATTCAGCATGCCAAAGCGGCGGGCGTTCCATTGGTGGTTGCGGTTAACAAGATTGACCGGGAAAACGCAGATCTGGATCGAGTCAAGAACGAACTATCACAGCATGAAATCATCTCGGAAGAATGGGGCGGCGAAAACCTGTTCGCGAATGTATCGGCTTTGACCGGTGAGGGCGTTGACAAGTTGCTCGAGTCCATCCTGCTGCAAGCAGAATTGATGGATCTGAAAGCACCAGTCGATGGCCCGGCACAGGGAATTGTTATCGAATCAAGTCTCGAAAAAGGCCGCGGTGCGGTTGCGACTTTGCTGGTGCAGTCCGGCACATTGAACCAGGGCGATATGATTATCGCCGGCGAAGAGTACGGTCGTATTCGCAACATGTTTAATGAGGCGCAGGAATCCATCAAATCGGCGGGACCATCAGAGCCGGCCGTTGTACTCGGATTGTCCAAGACCCCGAGCGCGGGCGACGACTTCCTGGCGGTCAAGAACGAGCGCAAAGCGCGTGAAGTTGCGGAATTCCGCCGTGCGAAGACCCGTGACACGAAGCTCGCACAGCAACAGGCGTCGAAGCTGGAAGATATGTTCAGCCAGATGAAGGAAGGCGATTCCCAGACGGTTCCGGTCATTATCAAGTCTGACGTGCACGGTAGTGCTGAAGCGTTGCGAGATGCATTGGTCAATTTGTCCACGGACGAAGTGAAGGTCAAGGTGCTGGGATCCGGCGTAGGCGGCATAACGGAAACCGACGCGACGCTCGCTGCGGCATCGAATGCCGTAATTATCGGATTCAATGTTCGTGCGGACGCCGCCGCTCGTGCGTCGATCAAGGAATCCGGCGTTGACGTCCGTTATTACAGCATCATCTACGAAGCAATTGACGATGTGAAGGCGGCGCTCAGTGGCCTGCTCTCTCCGGAAATACGGGAACAGATCGTCGGGCTTGCGGAAGTGAAAGAGGTGTTCAAGTCGCCGAAATATGGCGATATCGCGGGTTGTATCGTGACGGAGGGCTACGTCAAACGCTCCAACCCGATTCGTGTCTTGCGCGATAACGTCGTGATCTACGAAGGTGAGCTCGAATCACTGCGACGTTTCAAGGATAACGTCAATGAAGTTCGTGCCGGAACCGAGTGCGGTATCGGCGTGAAGAATTACAGCGACGTTCAGGTTGGCGACCAGATCGAGTGCTTCGAACGAATAGAGGTTGCGCGAACGCTGGCTTAGGTTTCGACCCCTGACCAGGCGCAAAATCGAATGCCACGCGAATTTTCACGCAACCAGCGGCTCGGTAACGAGGTACTCCGCGCCCTCAGCGAGCTTTTGCGCTCGGAAACCAAGGATCCGAGCCTGCGCGACCTGTCATTGACGTCCGTGGACTTGTCACGCGACCTCAGCGTTGCACGTATCTACGTCAGCCTGCTCGATCCGGAAGGCGACCCTGCACCGGTGCTCAAAGGTCTCGAGCGCGCCAGTGGGTTTTTACGCAGCAAGCTTGGTCGCGCGATCAAGATACGACACGTACCCGAGTTGCGTTTTGTGCACGATGACAGTGCTGAGCAGGCCGTCAAGATCGGTCGCCTGATTGACCTTGCGGTTGCAAACGACAAGTCCCACACCGCGGACGATAATTAAGACGATGAACAAACCCGGAACCAGTCGATCGCAGGCGGTCGACGGCATTTTATTGCTGAACAAGTCGCGCGGACTGTCGTCGAATCAGGCCCTGCAACGCATCAAGCGCCTGTTGAATGCAAAGAAAGCAGGGCACACCGGCAGTCTCGATCCTGCCGCAACCGGCATGCTGCCTCTGTGTTTTGGTGACGCGACCAAGGTTTGCGCATTCCTTTTGAACGCCGACAAGACGTATCGCGTGACGGCAAAACTCGGCGTCAGAACGGACACTGGCGATGCGGAAGGCAACGAGACGGGGACCGCGACGGTGCCGGAACTGGGTCCTGGCGACTGGGACGCCCTGTTACAGGGTTTTCTGGGCGAATCCATGCAGATTCCGCCCATGTACTCGGCGTTGAAAAAAGACGGCAAGCGCCTCTATGAGCTGGCACGCAAGGGCATCAGCGTCGAGCGCGAGCCGCGGCCAATACGGGTTTCCGAGATCGAATTGCTGGAATACGCGGGCCACCGGCTGGTCTTTCGTGTGCGCTGCTCCAAAGGTACCTATATCCGTACCCTGGTTGAAGACCTTGCCGAAAAGGCCGGCACGGTTGCTCACACGTCGCACCTGCACCGGGAGTCGGTTGGGCATTTTGATTGCGCTGACATGCTGACGTACGAGGATGCCGAGGCACTGGCAGCCGACAGTCGCGATGCGCTCGTGCACCGTTTGCTCGCACCGGATGCCGCCCTCGCCGAGATGCCCGGTATCATTCTGGATGGTGAATCCGAGCAGCGGTTTCGTGAGGGAATGGCTGTCAGGACGCCCTCGGCGGTGCAGCAGGGGCTCGTTCGGGTGTATGGGCCGGACGGCGACGGGGATTTCGTTGGCGTCGGCGAAGTCACCGATGGAAGTAATATTGCGCCGAAGCGAGTGTTTCAGCGGCAGTAACTATCTGTCTCTAAATGTCGATTTGGGCTGTTAATAGGCTTTAGCAGGCGCTAGAATACCGCGCTTCAAAATAGGGCCAGAAATAAAGAATAGTACACACGTACTGTGGAGAAATTGAGAAATGTCACTTTCAAGTGAAGCGAAAGCAAAATTAGTCACCGACTACGGTCGCGGAGAGGCCGATACTGGCTCTCCTGAAGTTCAGGTTGCGCTGTTATCTGCACGAATTTCCGAACTCACCGAGCACTTTGGCGAGCACAAAAAAGATCACCATAGCCGTCAGGGTCTCCTGAAGATGGTCAACAAGCGACGTAAGTTGCTCGACTATCTGAAGTCCAGAGACGCCGATCGGTACCGCGAGCTGATTTCCCGGCTCGGCCTGCGCCGCTAAGAGCGCGCAGTCTCCCGGCATCCATGTGATCCCCATGCCGACCCTGAAACGGGTGCGCAGCGGGTCACTATTGCCATTTTAAAAAATCAACCGAGCAACTACAGTGAATTCAACTACCAAAACTTTTAAATATGGCGAACACGAAGTATCGCTGACAACCGGCGGCATTGCGCGCCAGGCAGACGGCGCCGTACTCGTCAATGTCGCGGACACGGTCGTGCTGGTTACAGCCGTCGGTCGCAAAACGGCAGAACCTGGCCGTGACTTTTTCCCGCTGACCGTCAATTACCAGGAAAAGACTTACGCCGCTGGCAAGATTCCGGGTGGCTTTTTCAAACGCGAAGGACGTCCAGCCGAGAAAGAAACACTGATCTGTCGTCTCATCGACCGTCCGATTCGTCCCTTGTTTCCGAAGGGCTTCAAGAACGAAGTACAGGTTATCGCGACCGTCATGTCGCTGAATCCGGAAGTGGATGCCGATATTCCGGCACTGATCGGTGCTTCCGCAGCGCTCGCGATCTCCGGTATGCCGTTCGCCGGCCCGATCGGTGCGGCAAAAGTCAGTTATGCCGACGGCAACTACATATTGAATCCATCGATCTCGCAGGTAGCGGAATCCGACCTCGAACTCGTTGTGGCCGGTACGGCTGATGCGGTTCTGATGGTGGAGTCGGAAGCAAACGGGCTGTCCGAAGAAATCATGCTCGGCGCGGTGATGTTCGGTCATGAGCAAATGCAGGTTGCGATCAAAGCAATCAATGAACTCGCTGCGGAAGTTGGTAAACCAGCCTGGGAATGGACGGCGCCAGAGGAAGACAAGGAACTTGCGGATGCTGTCGCAGCAGAAGGTCAGTCCGCCATGACTGCGGCCTACCAGATCAGCGACAAGATGGAGCGGCAGGACGCGGTACGCGCGGTGAAAGATGCAGCCGTAGCCGCATTGGCCGGGAACGGTGACGATGCGCGCTGGTCGGCCGCCGATGTTCTCGGCGCGGTATCGAAACTGGAGAAGAGCACCGTTCGCAAGCGCGTTATCGCTGGTGAGCCACGTATTGATGGCCGGGACAAATCCACCGTTCGTCCGATCAACGTTGAAGTCGGCGTTCTGCCTCGCGCGCACGGTTCCGCAGTATTCACACGTGGCGAAACGCAGGCGATTGTTGCAGCAACCCTGGGTACCGGTCGTGATGCGCAAATCATCGATGCAATCACGGGCGAATACAAAGATATGTTCATGCTGCATTACAACTTTCCGCCTTTCTGTGTTGGCGAGACGGGTTTCGTGGGCTCTCCGAAGCGGCGTGAAATCGGCCACGGCAAGCTTGCACGCCGCGGCATAGAAGCGGTACTTCCGGGCCAGGAAGACTTTCCTTACGTTATTCGAGTTGTTTCCGAAATTACGGAATCCAACGGGTCGAGTTCAATGGCATCGGTTTGCGGCACGAGCCTGGCTCTGATGGACGCTGGCGTACCGATCAAAGCGCCGGTCGCCGGTGTTGCCATGGGCCTTGTTAAAGAAGGCAGCGAATTTGCGGTGCTCACAGATATCCTGGGCGACGAGGATCACCTCGGCGACATGGATTTCAAGGTAGCGGGCAGCAACGAAGGTATTACAGCGTTGCAGATGGATATCAAGATCCAGGGCATCACTCGCGAAATCATGAATGTTGCTTTGAACCAGGCGCGTGAGGCGCGGCTGCATATTCTCGGCGAAATGGCTAAAGTTATCAGCCAGCCACGTGCGGAAATGTCTGAGTGGGCACCGACGATCATGACCATGAAGATTGACCCCGAAAAAATCCGGGATGTCATCGGTAAAGGCGGTGCGGTTATTCGTGCGATCACGGAAGAGACCGGTGCCAGTGTCGATATTGATAACGACGGTACGGTGCGCATCGCTTCGGTCGACGGCGCATCCGGCAAGGAAGCGCATCGTCGTATTGAGTTGATCACCGCAGACGTCGAAGTTGGCCGGATTTATGAAGGCAAGGTTGCACGTCTGATGGACTTCGGCGCATTCGTCACGATTTTGCCGGGCAAGGACGGTCTCGTGCACATTTCCCAGATATCGAACGAGCGAGTCGAGAAAGTCAGCGACAAGCTGGCCGAAGGCGATGTCGTGAAAGTCAAGGTGCTCGAAGTGGACCGCCAGGGCCGCGTTCGCCTGTCAATGAAGGACGTTGAGGCCGCCTGAGCCCGGGCGGTTGGAATAAGGCCGGCTCGCGGCCCGACGAGCAAGCCCGGTTGCGGGCCGCTCGAATCGGTTCGTGCCGGCCTTGTATCCTGGCTCGCTTAGCCGCCGGGTTCCGGTAGCACGAGGTGCGGTGCAAGGAATGCGCTGACCCTGCCCGGCACATAGAAGTGCGGATTAAGCGGCGTGCCGCCGTCGATAAAGCCTACATGCCCACCTTGCTCACAACGTTCCACCGTTACCGATGCTGACAAATCCTTCTCGCCCGGTATCACGCCGGGCGTCATGAAAGGATCGTCTGTCGCGTTGATGATCAACGTAGGGCGCGCGATGGCGGACAAGAAATGCATGGAACTGCAGCGGTCATAGTAATCGTCCTTGCCGCGAAAGCCGTGCAAGGGCGCGGTCACCGCGTCATCGAACTCCGCAAAGGTCTCGGCGGTCATCGCCGCCTGCCAGTCAAATGCCGCCGTATCCCGATTGAATTTGCGGCGCAGAGCTCTCTTCATCCGGTCCAGTAAATAGTACTGGTAAATCATTGAATATCCAGTATTTAATGCATCTGCGCACAGGTGCAAATTGAGCGGTACGGAAACAGCGGCAGCGGCACGCACGGGACTCGTGCCGGTGGCCTCGCCAAGGTATTTCAGCAACACATTGCCGCCGAGCGAAAAGCCCGCCGCAACGATCGGCCCAATATGCTCCCTCTGCTCAAGCTGGCCCAGGAAAAAGCGCAGGTCGTTGGTTTCACCGGCGTGATAGCGGCGTGGCAAGCGATTCCGATGGTTGCCGCAATCCCGAAAATGCATAACGCAGCATTGCCAGCCACGCGACTCGGATTCGGCCATCAGCGAGCGTGCATACGACGACTGCGACGATCCTTCGAGGCCATGCAGGACGACCAGCAGCGGCGCTTGCCCGGGTGCCTGTTGGTCGGGTACCAGCCAGTCAATCGCAATTTCATCACCGTCCGGCAAGCGCAGAACTTCGCGTCGCAAGCGTGGGCGTGCGCGGCATGCCCAGGGGAGGGTCGGGTAAATGGTCTGCAGGTGACGGTTCTTGAGCCACTTCGCAGGTCTGAAATTACTTGGGGCTATCCGCCCGCCGGCATCGCTGTTGGTCATCTGACAGTTGCTTCAGGGCAAAAAAAATGGCCCCCCGCTTGCGCAGGGGGCCTGCCGTGGGGTTCTCACCCCTTCAGGCATGGCAACAGGGCGCGGGGGAGCATAACCCTGTTGCCACGTCCAAGCTAGGGCATGGGTGGGGCCCCTGTCAAGGAGAATTGAACAGATTTTGCGAGGACAGGCCACTGATTTTATTTGCCAAAATAACAATTTTTCAGGCTTGTCGATGCTGGCGGTAAATAGCAGGTAACGGCAACCATGAAATCTACGGCAGGTGTGTGGTCTCGTTCGCTGTCACCGAAGTCAGCCCCGTCAACGCTGCCATATTCCAGTTGGCACTCGCCCATTGCCAGATTTCCTCAAGAGATGCCTCCAGAAGCGCCCGTGGCGGTGATTGCCGTAACGCACACAGTCCCTCGATCAGTATTTTCTCAACACCAACCAGCGGCAAGGCGCGGGCGCCTGTCAACTTGCTCAGTTTGCTGCCGTCCGCATGCACCGCAACCGGTATATGGGCGTAGACCGGGGTCCGGTATCCGAGCAGCTCTTGCAGCCAGACCTGGCGCGGCGTCGAGTCCATGAGGTCGACACCGCGGACAATATGATTGACCTGTTGCAAATGATCGTCGACGACGACAGCGAGCTGATAGGCGACCAGGCCATCCTTGCGCCAGACCACAAAGTCGCCGGATGCGGCCTCAAGCGAGAGTGACTGTAAGCCCTGCAGCCGATCGTCAAAAACAATTGCGTCGTTCATCGTGCGCACCCGGACCGCGAGATTGGACGACGCTGCAATGCCGAGATCACGGCACGTGCCGGGATAGACCGCCCCCACCCGGGCCTGCTGCGCACTGGCGAGGTCTCGCCGTGAGCATTTGCACCAGTATGCCTGCTTCTGGTCGAGCAGCGCCTGCAGCGCAAGCGCATGATGCTCAGTACTGTCACGCTGCCAGACCAGCGGACCATCCCACTCAAACCCATAGCGTTCGAGCGCTGACACGATCTGCTCGCTGGCTCCCGGCTGTTCCCGGGGTGGGTCGATGTTCTCTATGCGAAGCAACCAGCGACCGTTGTTTGCGCGGGCCTCAAGGTAGCTTGCAACGGCCGCGAGCAAGGAGCCGAAATGAAGCGGGCCGGTCGGCGATGGGGCGAAGCGACCGATATACGGCGACGCCTCTGTCACGTCGCTGCGCGGCACGCAATCAGATCAACGGTAGCGGTCATCCCGATCGCGAAACTGGCGTTCTGCAAGTTCGCGGCGTTCCTGCGCCTCGAGGCACAAGGTTGCTACAGGCCTCGCTTCAAGTCGCTTCAGGCCAATCTCTTCTCCGGTCTCTTCGCACCAACCGTAAGTGCCTTCGTCGATCCGCGACAGCGCAGAGTCGATCTTGCGCAGCAGTTTTCGTTCGCGGTCACGGGTTCTGAGCTCGAGACCAAACTCGGATTCCTGCGTGGCCCTGTCATTCGGGTCCGGGAAATTTGCCGCCTCATCCTGCATGTGGTGCACGGTACGATCGACCTCGAACATCAGCTCGCGTTTCCACGAGCTCAAAATCTCGCGGAAGTGCTCGAGCTGCTCGGCACTCATGTACTCCTCGCCACGACCCGGCTTGTAGGGGTCGATGCCATGAATTGGCCCACTCAATACGTTGCCTGTCGGGCGCGGTCTTATAACGGGCTCACTACGTGGGGCTGCTCTGGAAACAGTCGAACGTTTGTTGCTCACCTTTTGGGAATTCCCTTTCTTGCTGCTGGCTTTCCTGATAGTGGATTTGCGACTGCTTGCTTTCTTGGCACTCGACTTTCCACTACTCGTTTTCGTTTTTGCGGCTTTTGTCTTTACAGCTTCCTTTCGTAGGGCTTTCTTTTTTACGACCTTGCTGGCAGCCGGACGCTTGCTCGCCGATTTTTTCTTGCTGCCGGCCTTTTTCTTTACGGCTTTCGGCTTGCTGGCGGCCTTTTTCGCAACCTTTTTTGTACCCGACTTCCTGGGCTTTGCCTTGCTCGCCGACTTCTTGCGGCTAGCTTTCCTGGCTACCGTCTTTTTCTTGCTGACGGATTTTTTGCTCACAGATTTCTTCTTCCGGGAAGGGCTTGCCTTTTTGGGGCTCGCCTTGCGTTTCCTGGACGCAGATTTGCTGGCGGCTGGCTTTTTGCTCGTCGCCTTGGTTTTTGAGGCCGGGGCCTTTTTCCGCTTCTTGCTCGCGGTCTTCTTTGCGGGCATTTCCTACTCCTGCCGGAATTCGTGGGGTTGCTCGGACTCTGTATGCTCGGTACCGCTGCTTTTCGCGGTCGGTGGTGTCCTGGTGCCTCGCGACAGCCTGACTATCACTCGTTACCCAGCCCTGCCAGCCGAATAAATCCGCAGCCCTGCAGGGTACGTATCTTCCGGGCCACGCCACTAGAAAAGGCGGGGATTATACATGGCTGGCGCTGGCATGGAAGACCCATTTTGATCGGCAAAATAGCAATAGCGGCAGGCCTGTCGTTTTGCACCGACAATCGTTTTGTCGGAGTATTTCCATTACACTACCGACCTTCCTCGGGCACGTGACCAGACACTTTTCAAATGCGACTCAGCAAAATAAAGCTCGCTGGCTTCAAATCCTTCGTAGACCCCACCACTATTAGCTTTCCGAGCAGCCTCGTCGGCGTCGTCGGGCCCAATGGCTGTGGTAAATCCAACGTCATTGACGCGGTACGCTGGGTGATGGGAGAAAGCTCGGCCAGCCGCCTGCGTGGCGATTCGATCACAGACGTAATTTTTAATGGTTCCAGTGCCCGCAAGCCGGTCGGCACGGCAAACGTCGAGCTCCTGTTTGATAACAATGAAACGACGCTCGAGGGCCAATACGCGAAATACGCAGAAATTTCGATTCGCCGTGAAGTGTCCCGTGACGGGATCTCGAATTACTACCTGAACGGCACTCGCTGTCGCCGTAAAGACATCCAGAGCGTATTTCTTGGCACCGGGCTCGGTCCACGCAGCTACTCGATTATCGAGCAGGGTATGATTTCGCGCCTCATCGAGGCGAAGCCGGAGGAGGTTCGCGTTTTTATTGAGGAAGCGGCCGGTATTTCCAAGTACAAGGAACGTCGGCGTGAGACCTCGAACAGGATAAAGCACACGAGAGAGAACCTCGATCGCTTGAAAGACGTACTGGATGAGGTCGAAAAGCAACTTCGGCACCTCGACCGGCAGGCCAAGACGGCAGAACGTTATGAGCGCTACAAGACTGACGAACGCCGGACCAGTGCGGAGTTGCTGGCTTTGCGTGCAAAAGGGCTGGATGAGCAGACAGATGCCGCCAGGGCGAGGCTCTCCGAGTGCAAGACGCAGCTTGAGGCGGCGATCGCCAATCAGCGCCGTGTGGAAGCCAGTATTGAGGACGCCCGGGTGCAGCAAAGCGAGCGCGCGGATGCGTTCAATGCGGTGCAAGGGCGCTACTATAAAGTCGGCAGTGAAATTGCCCGGCTTGAGCAATCGATTGAACATGCCCGCGAGTTGCGTGAACGGCAGAACAGCGACCTGCAACAGGCGATTGCCGGTGCAAGCGAAATAATAGGTCACATCGACAAGGACGAAAATGAGATCGCACAGCTGGAACTGACGCTCAGCGAGTTGATTCCGGGGCTCGAACAAGCGCGCCAGAGTGAGAAATTATCGTCAGAGTCGCTCGAGAAAGCTGAGGGTGCATTGGCCGACTGGCAGCAAAAGTGGGAGGACTACTCTGGCGACTACAACAAAGTCCACCAAACCCGTAATGTTGAGCAGGCTCGCAGCGAACACATTAATTCACGCCTTGCGGGCATTGCTGAGCGTCGCAGCAAGCTCGACAACGCACAGCTGGCCGCCAACCAGGATGAACTGAAAGCCAGGCTGCAGGAGCTGGCCGGTGAAGAACTGCGAAAACGACAGAGTCGTGACGAATTTGAGCGGCACCTGGCCGACGTGAACGACAACGTACGGAAACTGCGCGAGCAGGATCAGAAACTGACCAAGCTCGTCGAGGAACGCCGTGGTCAGTTGCATGCCGCCCAAGGCAAGTTTGCTTCGCTCGAGGCGTTGCAGAAAGCGGCCCTGGGTGAGGGCGAAGATGGCATTCAGCACTGGCTGGAAGGCGCGGGGCTGGAGGGCAACCAGCGCGTGGCTCAGGCGCTGGATGTAAGCGCTGGTTGGGAAAAGGCGGTTGAGACCGTGCTCGGTGACTACCTCCAGGCGGTTTGCGTGGACGATATAGAGCCAGTGACCGAAAGTATCGGTCGCCTCAAGACAGGCCATGTGACGGTATTGCAAAGTCGGAGTGAAAGCGGCAGGCGCCCGGGTGAGAAAACTCTCGCCGCAATGGTGCAGGGAGCGCCCGACGCCGTTCACGACATACTCGCATCAGTACGCATAGCGGAGACTTTGAACGGCGCACTTTCCGCACGCGAACTCCTGGAAGGCGACGGGTCCGTCATTACGAGTGACGGAATCTGGCTGGGGCGAAGCTGGTTGCGCGTGTCCAGGGACCAGGACTCGAAAGCAGGCGTACTGGCACGTGAGCACGAGATGCGGCGCCTGAAGAATGACATGCGCGAAATGCAAGCACGTTTTGAAAGCGCGCGAAAGTTGCTGCACGATGGCCGAATGCGGCTCACGCAGCTTGAAGAACGCCGCGAACTTGTGCAGCGCGATGCGGCTGCATTGCTTGGAGAGTACTCGGAAATTAAAACAGCACTGGATTCAGCTCGTTATCAGCTGGAGCAGGCGGAGGCCCGGCAGCGTGCGCTCACTGAAGAAGCGGGTGAACTGGACCGGGAACAGGCAACCGCAGAGGCGCAGCTGCGCGAATCGCAATCACAACTGGCGCAGGCGGTAGCGGCAATCAGGGAGCTCGATGATCAGCGCGCGAGCCTCGAATTGCGTCGTGACGAGCTGAAAAGCGACCTGGCGCGGGTACGTGCGCAAGCTGAAGAAGATCGAGTTGCGGTACAGACAATTACAATTCAATTCGAGAGTCGCCGTTCCAGCAAGGAGTCCGCTGCGCAGAACCTGCAACGCATGCAATCGCAGCTGCAACAGTTCAAGCGGCGAGAGCAAAATATTCGCGAGCAGCTCAATTTGAGCGAGCAGCCGCTGGAGGAAAACAGGTCGCGTCTCGAGACGCTGCTTGACGATCGGATTTCGGTCGAGGAAGCGTTGAGCAGCGCGCGCAAACTGGTGGAAGAAGTTGACCACCGAATTCGCGAACTGGATCAATCGCGTATGCAATTCGACCAGGACGTGGATTCGGCCCGTGAGATTGTGACCGAGGCGGAGATGGCGGTCCGTGAGTTGAACGTGCGCCGCGAGGGATTTTCCGAACAACTTGGCCAGTCGGGGTTTGTATTCGAAACACTGCTCGAAGAGCTGGACCAGGAGGCTACGATCAGTTCCTGGGACGAAAAACTCGAAGGCATCCGGCGCCGGATCGAACGCCTTGGTCCGATCAACCTCGCAGCGATCAGCGAATTCAAGGAGCAATCCGAGCGCAAAGAATACCTCGACTCGCAACTAGGCGATTTGACCGGTGCGTTGGAAACGCTGGAAGGCGCAATCCGCAAGATTGATCGTGAAACACGAACGCGTTTTCGGGAAACCTTCGACAAGATCAACATCGGCTTCCAGAAGCTGTTTCCCAAGCTGTTCGGTGGTGGCCACGCGTATCTCGAACTGACCGGTGAAGACTTGTTGTCTGCAGGGGTCACGGTCATGGCCAGGCCACCCGGTAAACGTAACAGCACGATTCACCTGTTATCAGGTGGCGAAAAAGCATTGACAGCCGTGTCCCTGGTATTTGCAATTTTTGAACTCAATCCGGCGCCGTTTTGCATGCTCGATGAGGTTGATGCACCGCTTGACGACGCGAACGTTGGCCGCTTCTGTGACATCGTAAAATCCATGTCGGAAAAGGTGCAGTTCGTCTTCATTACTCATAACAAGGTAACGATGGAGATGGCGCGTCAGCTGACGGGTGTCACAATGCAGGAACCCGGTGTTTCCCGACTCGTCTCCGTGGATCTTGACGAAGCGGTGAAAATGGCTGCGAGCTAACCAGGGCCAGGCAACGTATGGAAGGTCTACGCTGGATACTGCTACTGTTCGGATTGCTGGTTGTAGCGGGAGTGTATGCGTACAGTCGTCGCGGTCCGGCAAGAAAAGAAACGGCACAGGGCAGGTCTCGTCGCGAGCCCACGCTTGACGCGGCAGGCGGCGGCAATGTCGCAGAAGAATTGCTCGATTCCGATGTTGAAGACGACCCGGACTTCGAACCCTACCCCGGCGATTTTGACGTCGACACGGATGAGGACGACGCGGAAAGTCGCGACGTTGTCAGAGCAACCGTGCCGCAGAAAATTGTCACGCTGAGAATGATTGCCCGAAACGGTGGTACCTTCCAGGGGGACGAGATGATTCTCAACTTGCGTGGCATCGGAATGCGCCACGGCAAGTTCGGTATATTTCATCACTTTGACGGTGACAATACGGAAAGCGCCGTTTTCAGTGCCGCGAGCCTGGTAGAGCCCGGTAGTTTTGACCTGGCAAATATCAAGGATCAGCAGATCCCGGGAATCAGCATGTTTGCGGTCATGCCTGGACCGGTCGATGGCGTTGAGGCATTCGACATGTTGATGGCGGCCGCACGAACACTGGCGCAATCACTCGACGGCGAGTTGCTGGATGAGACCGGCAGCAACCTGAGTATTCAGCGGGAACGCTACATGCGCGAAGAGGTCGTTCAGTACCAACATACTCACAAGCTGGTTTGACCGGCGCCGAGCCTGGCACTTCGATGACTGCCACATTGAAATTGCAGGAATTGGTCGAGTCGTTGCGCGAGCAAATCCGGTATCACAACTACCGCTACCACGTGCTTGATAACCCGGAAATCCCGGATATCGAATACGATCGTTTGATGCGGGAATTGCAAAGGATCGAAAGCGAGAACCCGGACCTCGTTACTGATGATTCGCCGACGCAGCGAGTGGGAGCCGAGCCGGTGGCGGCGTTCGGTACCGTGCGGCACACACAAGCTATGCTGTCCCTCGACAATGCATTTTCAGAAGATGAACTACGCGAGTTCGATCGGCGCGTGCGTCAGCGTCTCGAGATGGAAGATGAATCGCAGGCTATTGACTATGCGGCAGAGCCCAAACTTGATGGCGCGGCAGTAAGCCTGCTCTATGAAGATGGCAAGCTCGTCCGCGGCGCAACCCGCGGCGATGGTACGACGGGTGAAGACATCACGCACAACGTACGTACAATTGACGGCGTGCCGCTTCGATTGCGGGGCAAGGGATACCCACGGGTCATCGAAGTACGCGGTGAGGTTTTCATGCCGAAGGCCGGCTTCGAAAAATACAATGAATATGCACTCGAGCACGGTGAAAAAACGTTTGTAAATCCGCGCAACGCGGCTGCTGGCAGTTTGCGCCAGTTGGATCCCAGGCTAACTGCTGCCAGACCGTTGGATATCTATGTCTATGCTCTGGGTTTTACAGATGGCGTCGAGGTTGCAGGTAGGCAGAGTGACGTTCTCGATCAATTGCAGGAGTGGGGACTCAAGACCTGTCCGGAACGTGCCGTGGTTTCGGGTGTCGAGGGCTGTCTCAACTATTACAAAACGATAGGTGCACGCAGAGATGCGTTGCCTTACGAAATTGACGGCGTCGTCTACAAAGTAGATCGCGTTGCCTATCAGCGGGAGCTCGGATTTGTCTCCAGGGCACCGCGCTGGGCAATAGCGCACAAGTTCCCGGCACAGGAAGAACTGACGATCGTAAATGATATTGAATTTCAGGTTGGTCGCACCGGGGCGCTCACGCCTGTAGCAAGACTGAAGCCCGTATTCGTTGGTGGAGTCACCGTGAGCAATGCCACATTGCACAATATCGACGAATTGCATCGCAAGGATGTTCGTGCCGGCGACACAGTTACCATACGTCGGGCGGGCGATGTAATTCCCGAGGTGGTCAACGTCGTCTTTGCGCGACGACCGGCGGGTGCCAGGAAAGTGCGCTTGCCCAAGAAATGCCCGGTTTGTGCGTCGGCTGTTGTCAGGGAGGAGGGCGAAGCCGTTGCCCGTTGTACTGGCGGATTGATTTGTGCTGCCCAAAGAATGGAATCGCTGAAGCATTTCGTATCGCGCCGGGCAATGGATATCGACGGACTTGGGGCAAAACTGATCGAACAGTTGGTAGCAGCCGGGCGCCTCACAACGCCGGCCGACATATTCTCGCTGAAGCCGGATGAACTCTCCGCACTGGAGCGCATGGGTGAAAAGTCAGCTGTCAAGCTGATTGCAGCTATTGAAAAGAGCAAGGCGACGACGCTGCAACGATTTCTGTATAGCCTCGGTATAAGGGAAGTTGGAGAAGCTACCGCCGCAACACTGGCGGCCCACTTCGGCAATCTGCAGGCTGTCCTGGACGCCAGCGAGGAAGACTTGCAGCAGGTCGAGGATATTGGCCCCGTCGTTGCCTCGCGGATCGTTGCGTTTTTTGCAGAAGAGCACAACCGTGCAGTGATTGCTGCATTGCGAAATGCCGGCGTTTCGTGGCCGGAAGTGGAATCGGGATTGTTACCTAGCGAAGGGCTCCTGGTGGATAAGACGTTCGTACTTACCGGGACACTCGAGAACATGACCAGAGAAGAAGCGAAGGCGCAAATTCAGGCCGGGGGCGGCAAGGTAAGCGGCAGCGTTTCGCGAAAGACCAGCTACGTGGTAGCAGGCAGCAAGGCGGGCTCGAAGCTCGACAAGGCCCGAACTTTGGGTGTCGAGATCCTCGACGAAGGGCAGTTCATCCGACTTCTGGCAGGGTGACGCACCAACTTTGATCACCAGTATTGCCGAATGAATCGCCATATAACATGAATCTTCATACTTCACCTAATTTTGCATGTCGACAGACTGCGAGTCGAATATTGAGACTTGGGCAACTTTTCCCATTCGCTGTTTTTCGCTGGTCAAAACATACGGTTATGAATATATTCAATTCATATGCAGGACAAAATCCAGAAACAAATACTCGATGCATTCTTTGTCGTTCTTCGACCTATAGCAAAAATACTTCTCCGCTACGGAATCGGCTATCGCGAATTCGCCGAAGTCGCAAAATCGGCATTTGTCGATGTCGCGACTTCGGAATACGGACTCCGTGGCCGGCCGACGAATGCGTCACGGGTTGCAGTGATGACCGGGCTTACGCGAAAAGAAGTTAAACGGCTGCGGGAAAATATAGGGCTGGACAACGAAACCCTACTAAAAAACTATAATCGGCTTAGTGCGGTACTTCATATCTGGTACTCTGACCAAGAATTCCTGGACAGTAATGGCAACCCGGCGACACTACCTTTCTCTGGGGACTCTGCATCATTTTCCAAAATTGTAAGGATGGTCGGGGGTGATATTCCACCAGGCGCCGTACGAACAGAGCTAAAGCGCCTTAAGACGATTGAGGAAAGTCAGCGGGGGTACCTGAGACCTATTCGCCGGGCAATTGCCCCAGCCGATGAACACGACAATCTTTGCTTGTCATTGTTGCATGCGGCATACCCCTTATTTTCCAATATAGCTCACAATTCGGAGTGTGGTCGAAACGGATCTACGTGGGCCCAATTTTCGGCATTTGCGAAGCAAATTGACATAAATGATCTTGCTAGACTTCGTAGAGTATGCAGCGATCGTGTCAAAGAATCTGCAGAGTCGTTTGATGACCTCTTTATGGCGTACCAAAAACTCGACGATGGGAGCGAAAGTGAAAAGGAAGCTGTCCCCGTCGCTGTTGGTGTCTTTTATTTTGAAGACCACAGCGCCGATTCGGAACAGGTATGGGGAGATAAGTGAGAATTCGCTAGCAAGACTAAAGAATACTCGCGATCACATCAAAATATTGTTTGAGAATTGTCAAAGTTAGTTTGAGAAACGCAACATGAAATTAATTCAATGGACAGCTAACCAACAAGAAACGCTGCTCGAGTACCAATTAGTCGATATCCTAACTTCTTGTACAGTCTCTCAGAATTGTGGCCATCAGCCACCGATAAAGTAACAAATTTAAGACCTTGTCCCAGAAAATATACGCCTAGGGCATTTACAATTGAGGAGGCATGGACACACCGGCGAAACGCTTTTGGTGTGAATACCGATGAAATATGAATTCCATTTGTAGTGCGGGCTGACATAGTTGCCATTGCGCGGACCATTTTCATCCCAAACGAAAAGCAAGTTTTCGTCCATTTTTCGCAACACGAAATCCTGCACGTCTATGGGTGCCGGAGCCTCTATTCCGTATTGATGGCCCCATTCTGCAACCATGTCTCGTTCGCTACTCTCACATAACCGCATTTGGCCTGGTTCGGTGCGGAGCGCAGTAGATCTCGGCGCATCAAGCCGATATATGTTCCAGTTGCATTCGAGTCTGCTTGAATTCCCAACGCAATCACTAACGTGAATAGCCAGTTGAGTCACAGATCGGGGGTGGCCAACTAGTCTGCGGGGATGCGATATACGAAAAGTCAGTCTCTGCGCAACTTCCCGTAACACGTTCAATGGCAAATCGGTTGCCAATAGCCCATCAGGTCTGGCAAAGGTTCCGCAACCTACAATCTCATCGCCTCTATGGATGCTAACAAACCAAAATGGAGGCGAGAATACGGAACCTCTCGATATCAACAGATTTGTCAGAGATATCAAACCATTGTGATAGTCTTCCCGGCGATAGAGCCATTCAACACATGCGCTGGCGAAGCTAGTAGGGTCTTCGTATTCTCGAATTTTAAACACGGACGAATTCGATCATTTTTGGTCTGACAGTGAAATAAATGTAATGTGCAAAGGATATAATACTGCATCTTGTGTTCTTTGCATAAATCGACATCTTGTGAATAACCGTGGTTTATATACATCTCGAGAATCAGAAGCTTAAAGAACGTAGAGTTTGTCAGTCGTACTGGTTGATGCCGAAGTCGTTCGCTGTCACCGCTTGGCGAAGTCTATGGGGAGTCGCAAACCGAAGACCAATTGTCGCAAGTGCTCTAATAGCAGTTTTTGTTTTGTCCACCTTGGTATCGTGCTCGCAGGTTAATCCAGATTTCGGCTCTACTCTCAATCGTGGCCTGAATGCAGACCCTGAATCATTAGACCCACAACTTAGTTCCAGTACGCAATCATCAACAGTGCTGTACGACCTGCGTGAGGGACTCGTCACGCGAGATAGAAATGGAAGGCTCGCCCCTGGCGCTGCGAAGGAGTGGATCGTTTCGGCCGACGGAAAGACTTACACGTTTAATTTACGTTCCAATTTGAAATGGTCTAATGGAGAGGAACTTGATAGCAGGGACTTTGTTTATGCATTTCGTCGACTGGTAGATCCTCAAACTGCATCGCCCCATGCGCATATGCTTTCACAAGTTATTGGTGCAGAGGAGATCATAGCGGGCATATCGAATCCAGATTCACTTGGTGTCCTTGCAGTGGACAAGGATACGTTGAAGATAGAATTAGCTTCGCCAGTTCCCTATTTCCTCCAAGTTTTAAGTCATTCAAGTTTAGTACCAATATATATAGATCGATCTGCGGGTAAAGTAAGTCGAATATCAGGCTTAACTGCTATAACAAATGGCGCTTACCGCCTTGTTGGCCATGAAATTAATTCAAGCCTAACGTTAGTGAAGAACCTGTTCTATTGGGGATCTGAAAACACGAAGATTGAAAGAGTTATTTATCATGTTATCGGTCAGGAGGCTGAGGCGAATAGGTACAGAGCAGGAGAGATCGATATTACAGACAGTGTTTCAGAGGTTGCATTTCAGATGTTTCAAGAAGATCGACGTAATGAACTGCATGTCTCGCCTATGCTGGGAGTCTATTACTACGGCCTCAATGTTACAAAGCCTCCATTTAAAGACCACCCGGCAATTCGAACAGCCTTATCTTTGGCCATCGATAGAAACGTTCTCGTCAAGAGCGTTATCGGTCGCGGAGAAATTCCGGCATATGGCTTGGTTCCGCAAGGAGTCACAGGTTATGAAAGCCCAGATTTCCGCTATTCGAATATTTCTCAAGAAGCGCGGAACGAGATTGCGCGGGGCATTTTAAGGGATGCAGGATATTCTGACTCGAATAAGTTTACTTTTGAGCTTCGATATAATACCGGTGGAGGGCATGAAAAGATTGCCTTAGCGATTCAGTCAATGTGGCGACGCGAACTCGGCGTAGAGGTCAGTTTGCGAGCGGAGGAATTCAAGGTTTTTATTTCCAATGTTCGAGCAATGAGTACAACTGAGGCGTACCGACTTAGTTGGACTGGTGACTATGACGATCCTCTAACGTTCTTGCAATTATTCGAGACTGGAAACCCTTCGAACTTGACTGGCTATTCGAATCGGGTGGTAGATAAATTGCTCGCGAGAGGGCAGATTGAGTTGGACGCGAATATGAGAGAGAAATTACTCCAAGATGCCGAACTGATCTCAATTGAGGATTGTCCACTTATTCCGATTTACTATTACGTGTCGAAGCACCTGGTAAATCCCAGAGTAAATGGGTGGTCCGATAGCATTCTTGATATCCACCTAAGCCGTCATTTGGCTCTTGACTAGTCACAAAATCGGGCCGCGTAACGAAAGCGAGTTCGGTCGAAAGTGAATGTATCTTGCGCGCTTACGGGATAACTGCGGTCGTCACCTAATTTTGCGCGTTAGCTCGAGTGCGCGCTCCCACGTATGCGCTGGCCCCACCCGTTTGTGGCTGTTTTCGTCGATCGTACTTGACCATTTCGTATATAATTAACATAATCAATATCTTACATAAGTAAGAAATTGGGAGCGATCGCTTCTCTGCTCCATTTTGATGACCGGTACGGGCCCGCGGCTAGTTGCTGACCATATTTGTTTATGAAGAAACATTTATAACACTTGGAGACACAAGGCCGATATTGGTAGGATGCGACATAATCGCCGGCTGATAGCAGAAATGGGAGACGCAGTACAGGACCATCTACGACAGGCGTTGAGGCGATTGCTTAAGCCTTTGGTTCGCTTACTTATTAGCCAAGGAATGGGGCATTCAGAATTTTCAGAAGCCGCCAAAGATGCGTTTGTGGAAATGGCTATTAGACAAGGCGAAGACGACAAAAAAATTAACCGGTCGCAAATCGCAATACTTACAGGTTTGACTAGGAAAGAGGTGAAGAATGTCATCGATCGGACCCGAAACACCGACGAGATAGTTGCTCGACCCTCTCGCCCGAGCAGAGTATTGACGGGATGGTTTAGTGATCCAGACTACACAGGGCCTTACGGTATTCCGATTGAGCTACCTTATGACGCGACAACCGACGAGGAGCCGTGCTTTGTTCAGTTGGTTCGTACATATAGCGGAGATATGGCGCCTAGGCAGATGCTTAATGAACTGTTGCGGTCTGGGTGTGTAATTGAAGTTGGGGACGGACGATATAAAGCGGTTAAACGAGACTATCAACATAAGCAGCTGTCGCCGGAATTAATCCATCGGCTCGGTGAGCTTGGTTACAGAGTTTTTTCCACCGCGGCTACAAATATAGACAATGAAACGCTGGGTCACGGTTATTTCGATAGAAACGTGTTTGCGGATGAAGGGTGCACCGACCAGGTAATAAAGGAATTTGACAAGTTAGTTCGCGTCCGAGGACAACAGCTGCTGGATGATCTTGATATTTGGCTCGCGTCGAACAATAAAAGAATTGATGAAAAAGAACCGCGGAAAAATACAGGATTGTACATGGTTCATTACGTAGAAAAACCGGACGAGAACCAGTCGCTTCGTGAGTTGCTTTTGGATAAGGATATTGACGTTGAGGCTTGACCGGCACGAGATCTAGTCAAGTGGGAAAGGCAGGGTCGCAGCTAAGTTGAAGCAATTCTGTCAGGTAATTTTGGGTTGGAGATTTTGCACATTTAAGGAGCGAAAAATGGCTGTGACCTATGGCGCCAAAGCACTTGCTGCTTTGGGAGCGACGCTAGCGATCGTCACTGCCCCTGCAACAGCGTATGCAGGGATTGAGCGGGCGACGGTTTTCGGCATTGAGGGCTCGAACGCGCTCGGCA
>DDIS01000071.1:0-2348 GCA_002338615.1 Proteobacteria bacterium UBA1844
GTGTGGGTTCGCTTGCCATGACGGGTCCCTCTGGGCAGGTTTGAAAGACCTTGTATTATATCCAGTAGTTGGCACGTTTTCTATTGAAAAACAATTGGTTATGGGAAATTTTGGCGCCGGAACGGTCGCCATTAACCCGACAGGCTTATGAGTGCAGATCGGTCGCCGAATTCTGACTTTCTCCGATTTGGAGGTGGCTAATAATGGGCCCCCTGTTGCCCGCAACACGCGCTCGCCGCGACCTAGTTGTTACCCGCCGCGGGTTTGCGGTCGAACATTTCCTTGTTTAGTGAAAACCTGGTTTCGTGTCGGGTTGTGTGCGGTGCGTGGATGTCCTGTTGCTTTTGTTCGTGCAGCCCGAGTTCACTTTCCAGCATGCGTATTGCCGCCCTGGCTTCCAGTTCTCCGTGGAAGTTTTCGCCGAGCACGACCGAATTGCCGGTCTTGTCGATCGCGCTGATCCTGTAGTGACGGATGGTTTGCCTGCCGGTTTGTGTTTGCATGTTGCTGCCTTTTTCAAAGCGCACAAAATCGGGCCGGCGCAGGGTCTTTTTGCCGAGCGGTATGCCAAGCCAGCGACGCACGCTGGTAATCGTGTCCCCGACCCGTGTCACTTCAAGCGACTTGAATACCATGTACAGGGCGGCGATCGCGACGAGGGCGCCGGTGCCACCGAACACGCCGCCGAAAACCGGTCGGCCTTCATGCATGGTGATGTAGTAACCAGCCGCTGCAAAACTGCCGCCAACCAAAATGCCGGCAAAGTTTGAGAACAGCGCCTGGCCCATCGGGTACAGTAGTGTCTTGCCGAGGCCGTCGTTGCTGATCTGAACGCGCTTGCGCACCAGGTTTTCAAAAATCTTATCGATTATCCCGTCTGCTGCGCCACGTTGCCGGTCAGAAATATCGATCGAAGACTGGCTGGTCGCATAAACAGGAACTTCGAAATCCCGATCCAGGTTCGCTCCGGGCAGGTCTGCGGCAAGATGCAGGCGCCACAGGTAGTTGCTGTCGCCTTCGGGCTGAGCGTCTGAGATTTTGAGACCCTCGGGTACGTCAAATCGAAATACCAGCCGCATGCCATTGGGCCCGGGTTCTGTGTGTGCAACGAGCTGGTCCTGCCAGAGTGTGCTTTCTTTTCGGCGGCGGCTTTTGCCGCTGCCGGAGGCGTAGCTGTGAATACTGCTCAGGGTCAGAACAAATTGCGTTGCCGAGTCGTACGGCAGGCGCATATCGATGGTGCCGCCGACATGGCCGCCAATCGAACCCGGAAAAGGATCGAGTGTGAGCGGTGTCGTGCCAAAGCGCAGCCATTCGCGTGTCTGCTTTATGGCCCATGCAACCAGTCCGAGCCCGATCAACGGAAACAAGAGCGCCACGAGGGCCAGGTGATTCTGCTTGTTGACAACTTCGTCGTAAGCAACGAACGGCAATGGCGCGGAAATCAGGCTCCAGAATGCCGCGAACCCCCAGATCGCCCACATGGCAAGGCGCGAATTTGAACGCAGCGTCGCAGATTGCCAATCCGGGTTGAGGAGCCATGGCTTGTCCTTGAATTCTGCGAGCGTGGCATCCCGTGCCCGTGGTGTGCGCAGCGCGAAAACCAGCATACTGAGCCCCATGCCGCCAAAGACGAGCAGGAACAAGCTATGGAAACCGACCATTGGCCAGCGCAGCTTGCGGTCAATTATCGAGTCCGCCGGATTATCCGGATTGACGAACACGCTGATCGGCGTGCCACTGGCAAAGGCCGCCTGCAGCCTGTTGCCCATGTCTTGTTGGTAATCACCGATGTTGTCACCACCGGTACCGAGGCTTACGCGCTCGCCCGTGAAGCGCTCACCGCGAATCACATAGCTGTAGCTCGCGTAGGCCTTGTAAGTAGTGGAGTCGTCACCACGATGCGTCGCATAGCCGGCTTGATGCAATGCGGCGGACACCGGGTGCCAACTCTGCATTTGCCAGGCGTCGTACGCCATGCTGCTGATGGAGAACAGCATCCAGACGCCCACGCCGAAAAAGGGCAGTGCAAAGATCGCAAGAACGATCCTGCTTTTCATGCGCAAACCCGAGAACTTGTATGCAAACTATCGCCAACTCAATGACTTTTAAGATATTCTATCTTAAGGCTTCTCCCGGCAGCCGCCTGTGATGCCGGTCCGGTATTGGTCGCCTGGCGAGCAACATCGAGCGCAAGCCGGGCAGCACTCCTAACCCGCAATATCTTCCGGTATAATGCGCCGGCTGGACGGGTTGGCCGGGCTTTGCGGGGCCGGTCCTTTCGCCAGACTCTGGTCCCGACTTGAACATCGGTATGGTTGGTTTTGGCGAAAGTGGCGGAATTGGTA
>DDIS01000071.1:2508-2808 GCA_002338615.1 Proteobacteria bacterium UBA1844
TCGAGTCTCTCCTTTCGCACCATACTCAACATCTAAGTTATTGAGAATAAAAGAATTTTACTTGTCCGGCGACCCGTGATGCGGTCGCCGGATGCGTTCTATAAAGGAAATCAAAAATGCAGGTCACAGTCGAGTCAACGAGCACCCTCGAGCGCAAGCTGCGCATTGAACTGCCGGTTGCGCGCATAGAGCAGGAAGTGGACACACGCCTGAAATCGGTTGGCAAGAACGCCAAGATCAAGGGCTTTCGACCGGGCAAAGTGCCCGCGAAGGTTGTTCGCCAGCGCTACGGCCGGCAGG
>DDIS01000071.1:2929-4295 GCA_002338615.1 Proteobacteria bacterium UBA1844
GCGCGAAGAGGTGCTCCAGGACCTCATGCAAAAAAGCTATACCGACGCAGTGTTGCAGGAGAAGCTGAACCCGGCTGGCGCACCGAAGATCGAAACGGAAGACGAGGATGCCAACGGCTTTACGTACGTAGCGACGCTTGAAGTCATGCCGGAGGTCAAACTGCAGAACCTCGACAAGATCAGGATCACGAAGCCGGTAGTGACCATTGACCAGTCGGACCTCGATGCGATGATCGAAAAGCTTCGCGCGCAGAAGGCAACCTGGGTAGCGGTCGATCGCAAGAGCAAGGACGGCGACCGGGTCGTTTGTGATTTTACGGGCTTGCTGAAAGGCGAGCCGATCGCTGGCGGTGAAGGAAAAAACGTGCCCGTCGTACTGGGTGAGGGCCAGATGTTGCCGGATTTCGAGAAAGGCCTGACCGGCGTCAAGGGTGGGGACGATACGAGCTTCAAGGTAAAGTTCCCCAAGGACTATCACGCCGAAGACCTGCAGGGACAAAAGGTCGATTTCACGGTCCACGTGCAACGCGTCGAGGAAATTAATCTGCCGGTTGTTGACGATGCATTTGCCGAAAGCTTCAATGTCGCGGAAGGTGGCATCGAGCGTTTCCGCGCGGATGTGCGCGAGAATATGGAACGTGAAGCCGAGCAAAAAGTCAGGGCGGACATCCGGGAACAGGTGATGGAGGGACTGCTCGATACACATGAGCTTGAGATTCCGAAAACGCTGAAACACCAGGAGATGCACTCCATGCAGCACGAGGCAATGCGCCGCATGGGCGTTGAAGATCACAGCCAGGCGCCGCCCTTGGCGAATTTCGCCGAAGCTGCTGAGAAGCGCGTGCGTCTTGGCCTGCTGCTGCGCCAGTTGATCAACGATGAAAAACTGATCCTGGATCGCGATCGTCTGCGCGCGCATATCGAGGAAATGTGCGCCGGTTACGAAAGTGCCGACGAGATGGTTGAAATGTACCTGAACAACCCCGAGATCGTGCAACGAGTGGAACCGATGGCGCTCGAGCAGGTGGCCGTGGACTGGTTGCTTGAGCACGGCGAAGCAACCGAAAAGAAAGTCTCGTTCACGGAATACATGAATTCGTGAGAAACTGCACCTCTATGAAAGCTACCAGAACAGGCACCCAACTATGAGCGCAACCGCACTGAATCTCGTCCCGATGGTCGTCGAGCAAACGGCACGCGGGGAACGCGCGTACGACATCTACTCCCGCCTCTTGAAAGAGCGCGTGGTGTTTATTGTCGGTCCGGTCGAGGATTACATGGCCAACCTTATCGTTGCCCAATTGCTGTTCCTCGAATCGGAAAATGCGGACAAAGACATTCACCTGTACATCAACTCGCCGGGCGG
>DDIS01000050.1 GCA_002338615.1 Proteobacteria bacterium UBA1844
CGGCAGCACCGGCTGCGGCGGCCCCCTGGGCGGCGGTACCGGCAATATGTTGCTGCAGCTTGCCGGCCAGTTCCTCAGCATCAGCGTAACGGAGGTAGCGAACCTGTGTATCGCCCCCGTCTTCGAGGGGCGTATCCAGATGTGCAATAAGTGCGCGAAGTCGCAGGCGGTCGGATTTATCGCCGCCCAATAACACGCTGTTGGTTCTCGCGTCAGCAACCAGGCTCGTCGTCACGGGGGCGCCGTCTGCACGTGGCGTCTGGGTTAGCGCGGTCACTACCCGTACCACCTCGGAGGCAGAGGCATGCTGCAAGGGAATGACCTCAATCTCCTCGTCGCCGGCCTGATCAATGCGCCGGATGATCTGTACCAGGCGCTCAACGTTGGCGGCCCGATCGGAAATAATCAGCATGTTTGACCCGGGGTGCGCGACCAGGTGACCGTATTGCGGCACCAGTGGCCTTAAAATCGGCACAAGCTGAGTTGCACCGATGTTTTGCACCTGTATCACCTGGGTCACGATGTCATCGGGGCCGGTTGAATTGGTAACACCAATAGGTCCGGCATATTGGCGCGCGGTGGCGTTCGGAATAATTTTCGTAATATTGCCGGTCGTGACGGCAGCAAGCTGGTGCACATCCAGGATCGATAGAAAAGCCTCGTAAAACGCATCCGGTGTCATCGGGGTGGAAGACAGCATCGTGACTTTCGCGCCCTGCACACGAGGGTCAATGATGAACGTGCGATGGGTGATTTCGCCTACGGCTTCAACGATCTGCCGAATATCAGCTTCCTTGTAATTCGGAGTGATCATCGCCTGCGAGTCGTCCTGCGCGTGTGCCACAACGATTGCCGAGTTGACGAGAATGATTGCCAGCGCGGCCTGGCCGAGACAGCGTAATTGCCGTTGGATGATAAATTTCATTGTGTGGCTTCTTTATCCAGATCCAGTTGATCGGTCTTCAGGATGATGGTTTCGGGCGAGCCATCGCGCTCCACGGTAACAGAGACCTGACTTGCCGTACCCAGTGACTGAAAAATCTCCATCGCCTGGGTAGGGTCTGTCAGTGACTGCCCGTCGATGTCTTTTATGAGGTCACCGGGCCGTAGTCCGAGCGCGGCAAACTGGTCCCGGTTGCGGCCGGGATAAACCCGGTAGCCCTGCTGCTCACCGTTGACAAAATACGGTGTCGGGCGAATAACGTCTGCGAGCCGTGACACGTTTTGCGCAACCACTGCCTGGATGCTGTCGGTGTCGCCGCTCACCTGCGGCACCGGGGTCGGCCGGGAATAGCTACTTGTGCCGCGACTTTCAGAAAACTCGCGTGGCAGGCTCAGGTTCGTCAACACGCCGCGTTCGTCGAGTACGACCCGATCTGCATAGACGGCGTACAAGGCCGCGCCCGATGCGACCGGATCGCCGATCACATAGACTTTCTCTTCGTTTGAATTGTCCGCGATAATCGCAATGGAGAACTCGGGGCGGTCTGATGCCATCGTGCCTCTGAGCTTTAAATCGCGCAAACTCGTTTCGTCCAGTTCCTCAAGATTCTCCGCGGGCGCCGCCGTTTCGTCGATTTTGTCAGCTTCACCGAAAATGTGTGCATTGGCGATTGTTTCCGTGTTGGCAAAGTATGGCCCACCGGTGGCCGTTCCCGGACTGCCTGCCGGTACCGCAACAGGGCTCCCGATCGAGGGCGCCGGCACCAGCATCCAGATGATTTTCGCAAGCTGCCAGCCAAGCAGTACGACAATGACCAGGCTCACCCAGGCCGGCAGCATCTGATTGGCAGCTGCCAGGGCGCGGGTGCGGTCTCCTCTGATCAAGTCTGACCACGTGTGCTTTATTGACATGTTTTGTACGGGCTTATGCCGGCTTCCTTGACTGTAAAAACGCAGCGCCATGATGATACGGGTTCGATGCGCATTCAAACAATAGACCTGACAGGAAAAAATGTAAGTTTTCCAATGATATACTTGATTCACTTAATTGCGATTGTGTATTTGTGACACAGGTCGCCGGATATTTGGCGCAACCGGGGCTAAGTGGACCCGAGGAATCACTGCGATAGCGCCAGAACAGGCTGCGCGGGCCCTGCCCGGGCTGCTATCGTAGAGATGCCGGATTGGGCGTATATATAATAGCGGTCCTGTGCAGGTCGTGTATTGAATACACAGGATTTGGAGCCATGAAAGGGCACATGAGTGAAAGACGTCACAAGCCGGATTCTTCGCAAGACTCGGACCTTCTCGTCGAAGAGGCACGGCCGCGACTTAAAGAGCCTTCTCGCTATCGCGTGCTATTGCTCAACGATGACTATACGCCGATGTATTTTGTGGTCGACATCCTGGTTGGTATATTCAACATGGAACGAATTCAGGCAACACAAGTCATGTTAGAGATACATACGCGGGGCAAGGGTATTTGCGGTACGTATAATTATGAGATTGCGGAGACCAAGGTGGCCCAGGTAATGGGCATTGCGAAGCAGCATCAGCATCCCCTGCTTTGCACAATGGAAGAGACCTGACACGGAGTGAGATCCAGCTAATGTTGAGCAGCGAACTGGAATTTTGTCTGAACGAAGCCTTTCAGCGGGCGCGTGACCGCCGTCATGAATTCATGACGGTGGAACACTTGTTGCTTGCCTTGCTTGATATTCCGAAAGTGCATGAAATCATCAAGGCCTGTAATGGCAATATCCCTGAATTGCGGCGCCAGTTAAGTGACTTTATTGATGAGCAGACGCCACTGTTGCAGGTTGATGACGAAACCGACGTGCAACCGACGCTTGGATTTCAGCGTGTTTTGCAGCGCGCGGTATTTCACGTGCAATCCAGTGGCAAGAAAGAGGTAACCGGCAGCAACGTGCTGGTCGCGGTGTTCAGCGAAAAGCAGTCACAAGCGGTTTATTTTCTTGGATTACAGGACATTACACGGCTCGATGTCATAAATCTTATTTCCCATGGTCTGCCCCAGGTACCAGGCGAGGGTGTGGAACCCGACCAGGAAGGCTCGCTGGAAGGCGAGGGTGAACCCGACGCGACGGCGCTGGATCGCTATGCCACTAACCTGAACCAGTTGGCAATCGACGGCAAAATCGATCCCCTGATCGGTCGTGAAATCGAGATTGAGCGTACCGTGCAAATCCTCTGTCGGCGGCGCAAGAACAATCCGCTGTATGTCGGTGATGCGGGTGTTGGCAAGACAGCGCTCGCTGAGGGCCTGGCGCGCATGATCGTCGAAGAACATGTTCCGGACGTACTTCGGGACGCGACGATTTACGCGCTGGATATGGGCACGCTCATCGCCGGCACCAAGTATCGTGGAGATTTTGAAAAACGTCTGAAGGACGTTATCCAGGAGGTGAAAGACGACCCGGGCGCGATACTGTTCATCGACGAGATTCATACCGTGATTGGCGCCGGCGCTGCCTCAGGTGGCGTGATGGATGCCAGCAACCTGATCAAGCCCGTACTCGCAAGTGGCGAGATACGCTGTATCGGGTCAACCACCTATGAAGAGTATCGCGGCATATTTGAAAAGGATCACGCACTGGCGCGTCGATTCCAGAAAATCGATGTGCCCGAACCCACACTTGAAGAAACTGTGGCTATTTTGCACGGCCTGAAAGGGCGCTTCGAAGAGCACCATGGCGTGATATACGCGACCGGGGCTATGGAAGCTGCGGCGGAATTGTCCATGCGCCATATCAATGACCGTCGTTTACCCGACAAGGCCATCGACGTCATTGATGAGGCCGGTGCTAATCTGCGCCTCAAGCCTGAGGACGAACGCGAAGACAAGGTCACCGTTCAGGCAATCGAGAATATCGTAGCGAAAATGGCTCGCATTCCGGCCAAAAGCGTGTCGTCGTCGGACCGCAAGGCACTGCAAACGTTGGAGCGCGACCTCAAGCTCGTTATTTTTGGCCAGGACGACGCCATTACGGCACTCTCGTCGTCCATCAAGATGGCTCGTTCGGGGCTGCGCGAAGAAGACAAACCCATTGGCATGTTCCTGTTTGCCGGACCTACAGGCGTCGGTAAGACAGAAGTCACCCGGCAACTGGCACTGTCGATGGGCGTCGAATTGATTCGTTTCGACATGTCGGAATACATGGAGCGGCACACGGTTTCACGACTGATCGGTGCGCCGCCTGGCTACGTTGGTTTCGACCAGGGCGGCTTGCTGACAGAAGCGGTTACCAAGAATCCGCATGCCGTCATCTTGCTTGACGAAATCGAAAAAGCGCACCCGGAAGTATTCAACCTGTTGTTACAGGTCATGGATCACGGCACGCTGACAGACAACAACGGGCGCAAGGCAGATTTTCGCAATGCCATATTGGTTATGACGACCAACGCGGGCGCGCAGGAAATGAGTCGTTCATCGATCGGTTTCACGCACCAGGATCACACAACGGACGGCATGAATATCATCAACAAGACCTTTGCGCCGGAGTTTCGCAACCGGCTCGATGCCATCATTCAATTCGCCGCCCTCGATGCCTTGTCCATCAAGCGCGTCGTGGACAAGCTGATCGTGGAACTCGAGGCAAAACTCGACAGCAATAACGTGACTCTCGAACTCGACGACGCCGCACGCAACTGGATCGCGGAACGTGGTTACGACCCCAAGATGGGAGCGCGGCCGATGGCACGCATTATCCAGGAACACATCAAGCGCCCGCTGGCTGAAGAGTTGTTGTTCGGCAAGCTGGAAAAAGGTGGGCATGTTCGCATCAGCCTGGGTGCGGACGGCACGCTCTTGCTTGATGCAGAGCCTGCCCGCAAGGTGCTCGAACACCTGCAGGAATAGAACCGGTCGCAACGACCCGTAGGAGCGCCGTCCCGGCGCGATGATTTGTCATTCGCGCCGGGACGGCGCTCCTACGAGAAACGTGGCCCGTGCCGGGCAGAGCCGCTACGCGGTCCGGAATTATTGCTGAATTGAGATTGCGTGTGAGCCAGGCGCGCTCACGCCGATTGTTTAGCGACCGCGGTAGACGATGCGTCCCTTGCTGAGGTCGTAGGGCGTTAATTCCACAGTAACGCTGTCACCGGTGAGGATGCGAATATAGTTCTTCCTCATCTTGCCGGAAATGTGCGCGGTCACTTCGTGACCGTTTTCGAGTTCGACCCGAAATGTCGTATTGGGGAGTGTGTCTGTCACGACACCTTCCATCTGGATGGCTTCTTCTTTAGCCAAGGGTATTTTGCTCCGTCTGGTTCAAGGCTCGCGAATTGTGCAGAAAGGCAGCGCTTATTGCAATGAAGCATCCGGTGCAGCAGGCCCAAATGCTTGAATTGGCAACAACTCCTGCGGCCAGCAGGCGAAGGATTCGGCGGGCTCACAGGCGCGCGCGAGTATGGCAGTGAAATCCTCACGCGGGATCGCGACCGCACCGAGAGTCAGCAAATGCTCGGATACCACCTGGCAATCCAGGATCTCGAACTGATGTTCACGGAGCACCGAGCACAAGCTGAGCAATGCGAGCTTGGAGCCATTGTCCTCCCGGCTAAACATCGATTCGCCAAAGAATGCCTTGCCGATCGCAAGACCATACATACCGCCGATTAAACGATCGCCACGCCAGATTTCGACCGAATGTGCCCAGCCGAGTTCATGCAACCTCGCGTAAGCCGTCATGATATCCGTTGTGATCCAGGTGCCGTCCTGTTGTGCCCGCGGTCCGGCGCAGGCTTCGACCACTGCATTGAACGCGCGGTTGAAGCTGACGGTGGCATCGTGCTTCTTGAGGTCCCGGCGCAGCCGTTTCGAGACGCGATAGGCGCCAGGATAGAAAACGCAACGCGGATTGGGCGACCACCAGAGGATGGGCTGGCCTTCATCGTACCAGGGGAATATGCCGCGCTGGTACGCGTACAGCAAGCGCTCAGGCGACAGGTCGCCACCCGCGGCAAGCAGACCATCCGGCTCTGCCAGTGCCCGGCTGACATCGGGAAATGCTTCAGGCGGATCGTCCTTGCCTATCCAGGTTGCGAGCTCAGTCGTCATGCTTCTTGCCCCCCGAGTTACGGTATGGGCTGTGCTGGTCGACAGCGTGCATGTAGCGGGTCACGTGCTGACCCTCTTCTTCGAGGTACGCGTCCACGGCGGAAAAAAACTGTGGATGCGCGAGCCAATGACAGGACCAGGTCGCGCTCGGGGTGAAGCCGCGACTGATCTTGTGTTCACCTTGCGTACCCGGTTCAAATGTCTGGATCCCGTGTTCGATGCAATAGTCGATGCCCTGGTAATAACAGGTTTCAAAGTGCAGGGCATTGTAATCGCCGTTTGCGCCCCAGTAACGTCCGTAAAGGGTATCAGGTGCCACGAAAAAAACGGCCGCAGCCACCGCGTGGCCGTTGTCCTCGGCCTGGATGACCAGGATATTCTGCGGCAAATGCTGGCTCAAGCGCGTAAAAAACTCGCGCCGAAAATACGGCAGGGAACCCCTCTCTATAAACGTCCTGCTGATGAGTTCATAGATCGTGTTCCATCGTTCGTCGTCGAGATCGCTGCCCGACAGGCGACGAAAGCGTATGCCGGCCTCGGCAACATGACGCCGATCCCGCCGTACCTTTTTGCGCTTCGCCGATGTGAATTGTGCAAGGAATTCATCAAAATCCGCATAGGATCGATTGTGCCAGTGAAATTGACAGTCCTTGCGCACGATCAGGCCGGCAGCCTCCAGCAGCGGGATTTCATCCTCGGTTGGGAACTGGACGTGCAGGGACGAACATTCCAGGTCACGGCAAAGCTCCAATGCGGCCTGTATCAGTGCGGCCGCGGCCTCGGTATCACCCGGGTCGCGACGTAGCAGGCGAAAGCTTGTCGCCGGTGTGAACGCGACGGCCGAAACCAGCTTCGGGTAGTAGTCGAGGCCGGCACGCGAATAGGCATTGGCCCACGCCCAGTCGAATACGAACTCGCCCCAGGAGTGGGTTTTTTCGTACAGCGGCATCGCGGCTCGCAGCGAGCCGTCCGCGTCGTGCAACACGAGATGTCGCGGCTGCCAGCCTTCAGCGGCGCTTACGCTACCGGATTGCTCCGCGGCCAGCAGGAACTCGTGGCTGAGAAACGGGTAGCGCGTGCCGGCGACGCCGTTCCAGGCCGAGGCATCGATTTCGGCAATATTGCTGAGCACGGAAAGCCGCATGTCGCGAACGGTATCACGCAGCGGTGTTACGCGCGTTGCCGGCAATTTTTTTGTCGGCATCCAGGGCATCCAGGTATTTCTCGGCATCGAGTGCGGCCATGCAACCGGCGCCCGCCGACGTTATGGCTTGCCGGTAGACCTGGTCCATCACGTCGCCGGCGGCGAACACACCGGGTACGCTGGTTGCGGTGGCGTCGCCCGTGATCCCTGAGCGCACCACGATGTAGCCATTCTTCATGTCGAGCTGGTCTGCGAATAGCCCGGTATTCGGGCTGTGCCCGATCGCGATAAATACGCCATCGAGTTCAAGCTGGGTGATTGCGCCGTTTGCCGTGCTCGCTATCGCGAGACCGGTGACGCCGCTGTCGTCACCGAGCACCGCATCCACCGTATGGTCCCAGTGAATTTCGATCCTGCCTTCACGTTCCTTCTCGAACAGGTGATCCTGCATGATTTTCTCGGCGCGCAGCTCGTTACGGCGATGGACCAGGCTCACCTTCGACGCAATATTGCTGAGGTACAGGGCTTCCTCGACAGCCGTGTTGCCGCCGCCAACCACGGCAACCGGCTTGCCGCGGTAGAAAAAACCGTCGCAGGTCGCGCAGGCGGATACGCCCCGACCCTTGTAGGCTTCCTCGGAGTCGAGCCCGAGGTACTTTGCCGTCGCACCGGTCGCGATGATCAGGGCATCACAGCTATAGCTCCCGTAGTCTCCCTCGAGCCGGAACGGCCGTGACGACAGGTCCGCCGTATGGATATGATCGTGGACGATTTCCGTATTGAAGCGCTCGGCATGTTTTCGCATGCGTTCCATCAGCGCCGGACCCTGCAGACCCTCGACGTCACCCGGCCAGTTATCGACATCGGTGGTGGTCATCAACTGGCCGCCTTGCTCGATACCGGTCACCATGACGGGCTTCAGATTTGCGCGGGCCGCGTACACAGCCGCTGCGTAGCCCGCAGGGCCGGAGCCGAGGATGAGTACCCGGCTATGTTTGAGGTCGCTCATGTATACTCGTGTCCTTGTTCGCTTGGGGCGACATGCTGTTCATTGACTGGTCTATACGGCCCGCTGGGATATTTTCAAGGCCGCCAGCCGGTTAATCCAGGCAAAGTCGCGTAGTTTAGGGAAAAGCACTTACCTTGGCCATGGCAAAAGGCAGAAAAGCCGCACCACCGGAATCCGCAATATCAGTCCAGGTCCATCGCGCGTTGCGCGAGGGTGCCTTGTACGTTTTTGGCGCGCTCGCGCTGATCCTGTGGTTCGCGTTGTTTACCTACGACCCGGCCGACCCGGGCTTCAGCCAGGCTACCAGCGCGGCTGAAGTGCAAAACGGTATCGGACGCGTTGGGGCGTTGGTTGCCGACCTGTTGTTCAATACGTTTGGCCTGGCGGCGTACCTGTTTACGCTGATGGTGTTCTATCTCGGCTGGATGTTGTATCGCGAGCAAAAGACCCAGACCGAACTGACCAAGATGGATTTCATCCTGCGCGGCAGCGGCTTTGTCGCGACATTGATTACAAGTTGCGCACTGGCAACGCTGCATTTCTCACCCGCCGGTTTCAACGAGACTGCGGGCGGCATCGTAGGCCAGGTTGTTGGTTTCAAGCTCGCCGCGGTGATGAAATTACTGGGCGCCAGTGCTTTGTTGTTCGTCCTCTGGGTGGCATCTGTATCGCTCTTTCTTGGCTTTTCGTGGATCAGCGTTATGGACCGTGTTGGTCGCTGGTGCCTGAAAGGCTATGAGGCGCTGCAGGCACGCATTGAAGTGCTGAAAGACCGGGCAGAGGGGCGCCGACAGGCTGCGGCACGACAGGATATTGTGCAGATCGAGAAAAAGCGCATCGAGGGCCGGCCAAAGCCACGCATAGAACCTGTGCTGGCGGCTCTCGAGCCGAGCCAACGGGCGGAAAAGGAACGCCAGGTGCCGCTGTTCGAGCCGCCTGCATCCGGTGAACTGCCGCCGCTCGCGCTGCTCGATGACCCACCCGAGCACCAGGCCGGCTATTCCGAGGAATCGCTCGAGGCCATGTCGCGGCTGGTGGAGCTTAAGCTTGCCGATTTCAATATCGAGGTCGAGGTGAAATCGGTCTCTCCGGGTCCCGTGATTACACGCTTTGAGCTGGACCCGGCGCCGGGCGTCAAAGTCAGCCAGATCGCCGGGCTCGCCAAGGACCTGGCGCGTTCGCTGTCAGTCGTCAGTGTTCGTATCGTGGAAGTGATCCCCGGCAAATCATTCATTGGCCTCGAAATTCCGAATGAAAACAGGCAGCTGGTGACGCTCGGAGAAATACTGAAGTCGCGTGCGTACGACGATCTTGCGTCGCCACTGACGCTGGCACTTGGCAAGGACATCGGCGGACACTCCGTGGTCGCTGATCTCGCCCGCATGCCGCACTTGTTGATTGCAGGGACCACGGGCTCCGGTAAATCGGTCGCCATCAACGCGATGATCCTGAGCATCCTGTACAAAACGCAGCCCGAACAGACGCGCCTGATCATGATCGACCCGAAAATGCTTGAGCTGTCGGTGTACGAGGGCATCCCGCACTTGCTGACGCCGGTTGTGACGGACATGTCCGAGGCCGCCAATGCACTGCGCTGGTGCGTTGCGGAAATGGACCGGCGCTATCGCCTCATGTCGGCGCTCGGCGTGCGCAATATCGGCGGTTACAACCGCAAGGTAAAAGACGCCATCGAAAGTGGCACGCCGATCAAGGACCCGACGTTCACGCCGCCACCTTTTGAGGATGACGAGAAACCGTTCGAGCATCCGACCTTGCAGCCGCTGCCTTATATCGTTGTCATTATCGATGAACTTGCCGACATGATGATGATCGTCGGCAAGAAGGTGGAGGAACTGATAGCCAGGCTGGCACAAAAGGCCCGAGCCTCCGGCATTCATATGCTGCTCGCAACACAGCGACCTTCAGTCGATGTCATCACGGGACTTATCAAAGCGAATGTTCCATCCCGAATCGCATTCCAGGTATCGGCGAAAGTGGATTCGCGCACAATTCTCGACCAGATGGGGGCGGAAAATCTCCTGGGGCATGGCGACATGCTGTATCTGCCACCCGGAACGTCTCTGCCGATCCGGGTGCACGGCGCTTTCGTCGCGGACCACGAGGTCCATGCCGTGGTGCGGCACCTGAAAAAAAGCGGCGCACCACGCTATGTTGATGAAATTCTGGATGGCCCGTCGAGTCCAACACCTGGACTCACCGGAATTGATGGGCTCGGCACGAATTCCGGCGATGCAGAACAAGACCCCTTGTATGACCAGGCAGTGAAAGTTGTGATGGATACGCGCAAGGCGTCGATTTCCGGCGTCCAGCGGCGACTCAAGATAGGGTACAACCGCGCAGCCCGCATGGTTGAGTCCATGGAACTCGCGGGTCTTGTCGGGCCACTGCAGTCCAATGGGTCACGCGAAATTCTTGTGCCGGACAGTGCGGAGGAAAACTAGATGCCGTTGCGCCCGGATTTTTACCGCGGTTGCCTCCTGCTGGCGGGTCTTTTGCTTTCGGCTGGCGTGCTTGCAGAGGCAGACAGGGATCGCGGGCTGCAACTCGTCAATTCGTTTCTGACCGATGTGCAAACCCTGACGGCGGATTTTACGCAAACGCTGATCAATCCGGATGGCGAGGTTCTGGAAACGTCAAAAGGCACGCTGGCAATCAGCCGGCCCGGTAAATTTCGCTGGGTCTATACCGAACCGTACGAACAGTGGCTGGTAGCAGATGGGCTGAACATCTGGTCGTACGACGCAGACTTGTCGCAGGTCAGTGTCAAGGGGCAGGCTGAAGCTCTCACTGACACGCCCGCATTATTGTTGAGTGGTACGGGCGACGTTCTTGAGCAGTTTGAGTTAACCGGGAGTAATGTTGAAGGAGGCCTGACCTGGGTTCGCTTGCAACCGCTCCGCGGCGACAGCGGCTTCAAACGTGTAGAACTTGCGTTCAGCGGTACAACGATAACGCGCATGGTGTTTTTCGATAACCTGGAACAAACAACTATTGTCACGCTGGACAAGGTTGTCGAGAACGAACCTGTCGACGTGACAGAGTTTGATTTCCAGGTGCCCGACGACGTCGACGTCGTCGGAACACCCATCCGGCCCGTATCGGGACGCTGATGCTGCCACTCAGGTTCCCGGTGCATTGGCGTATTGCGAGCGCCTTATTATTAGCGGCTGTGCTTCTGGCTGCGATGATGCCCGCGATGTTGTGGTGGTCGAATCCGGAGAAGATGGCGCGTTGGTTCGGTTCGATCGACAAATGGAAGCACGTCGGCACGTTTGCAGTGCTGGCGCTATGGTTTGCGGGGCAGTATCGGCCGAATTCATATTGGCGCATTGCGATCGGATTGCTGGCGTTTGGCCTGCTGATCGAACTTTGCCAGCGGATGGTGAGTTACCGCACGGCAGAATGGCTCGATGTCGCGGCTGACCTGCTTGGCATTGCGATCGGCCTTCTGATTGCGCGCGCCGGGCTCGGTGGTTGGGCCCAGCAGTTTGAAAGCTGGCTGGGTTCAAGGGCCTGACGGGCCATGAGCGACCTGTTCTCGGATGTCCCTGGTGCGTCAGCTGAGCGCAGCAAAACCGATCCTGCGCTGGCCAACCGTCCATTGGCCGATCGCATGCGGCCCGAATCCTTGCGTGAATTCTCGGGCCAGTCGCACTTGCTTGGCAACGGCAAGCCGCTGGCAACGGCAATAGCGAAAGGTCGTGTGCATTCGATGATTTTCTGGGGACCGCCCGGGACCGGAAAGACGACACTTGCGCGCATGATTGCCCTACGTACAGAGTCGCATTTCATCGCCTTGTCCGCTGTCATGGCCGGTGTGAAAGACATTCGCGCGGCGGTGGCGGACGCACGGGACTACCAGCAGATGCATCGACGCGGTACCGTGCTGTTTCTTGACGAAGTACACCGCTTTAACAAAGCGCAGCAAGACGCGTTCCTGCCCTATGTTGAAGACGGCACGCTCACATTTATTGGCGCAACAACTGAGAACCCGTCGTTTGAACTGAACAACGCATTGCTCTCACGCGCCAAGGTGTATGTGCTGAAAGTGCTCGATACTGACGCACTACTCGAGATTATTCGTCGAGCTGTGGACGATGAAACACACGGCCTCGCCGGGCAATACACAATCGGCGATGACGAACTTGAATTGATTGCGAGGGCGGCCGATGGCGACGCGCGGCGCGCATTGAATTTGCTGGAGCTCGCAGCGGACCTCTCGGTCGATGGCGTTATAGGACCGGCAGTCGTGCAGGAAGTCGCCAGCGGCGGCGCCCGGCGCTTTGACAAGCAAGGCGAGTATTTTTACGACCAGATTTCCGCCTTGCACAAGTCCATCCGTGGCAGCGACCCTGATGCTGCCCTGTACTGGCTTATGCGCATGCTCGACGGGGGCTGCGATCCGCTCTATGTCGCACGAAGGATGATTCGGGTTGCCTCCGAGGACATTGGCAATGCGGATCCGCGGGCTTTGCAACTCGGCTTGAATGCCTGGGATGTACTGCAACGGCTTGGCAGTCCGGAAGGTGAACTGGCCCTGGCCCAGGCTGTTGTCTATTTTGCCTGCGCCGCTAAAAGCAACGCGGTATATACGGCGATGAAAGCCGCGCTGGCGGCGGCACAAGAGCATGGATCCCTCGAAGTACCGATGCATCTGCGCAATGCGCCGACGTCATTGATGAAGGAACTGGGCTACGGCGAAAACTACCGGTACGCGCACGATGAGGACGACGGAATCGCACTTGGGGAAAATTATTTTCCCGAGGACATGCAGCCGGGCAGGTATTATCATCCGGTACCGCGTGGGCTGGAGATCCGGATTCGCGACAAGCTCCAGGAGATCGAACGGCGACGGGAAGCGATGAAGCCAGGTGCAACCACTGTTCAAAAAGATAATGAAACCGAATGATTGATCCGAAATTACTGCGGCAGGCTACGGCCGATGTGGCGAAAAATCTTGCCCGGCGCGGATTTGTATTTGACGCCGATGCTTACCTGTCGCTCGAGGTGGAGAGAAAATCACTCCAGATTGAAACAGAGCGCTTACAGGCCGAACGCAACACCAGCGCAAAGCGCGTCGGTAAAGCAAAAGCAGCGGGCGACGATGTGGCGCCATTGCTCGCCGCCGTCAAAGATCTCGGCGCCAAACTGGAACAGGCGGAATCGTCTCTGCAACGCGTGCAGACTGCATTACGTGACATTGAACTAGGCTTACCCAACTTGTTGTCGGAGCATGTCCCTGACGGCGCCGATGAATCCGCTAACGTTGAAGTCAGGCAGTGGGGTGCACCGCGTTCGTTCGATTTCCCGGTGCGTGACCACATTGATATCGGTACACAACTCGGGATGCTGGACTTCGATGCCGCCGCAGAAATGTCAGGATCGCGCTTTGCAGTCATGCATGGCGGCCTGGCTCGGCTGCAACGCGCATTGATCCAGTTCATGCTCGACACGCACAGTAATGAACACGGTTACGAAGAAACCTACGTCCCCTACCTCGTGCATGAACGGGCGCTGCTGGGTACAGGTCAGTTACCGAAGTTCGAAGCAGACCTGTTCAGGACCACGACCGAAACGCCTTTCTACCTGATACCGACAGCAGAAGTACCGCTGTCGAACCTCGCGCGCGACCGAATTTTTGAGGCCGGCGAGTTACCGCGGCAGTACGTTGCCCACACGCCTTGCTTTCGCTCGGAGGCCGGCTCCTACGGGCAGGATACGCGTGGCATGATTCGCCAGCACCAGTTTGAAAAAGTGGAACTGGTGCATCTTGTGCCGGCACAAGACTCGGATAAGGCCCTTGAGGCCCTGACTGCCCATGCAGAAGTGATCCTGCAACGACTGCAACTGCCGTATCGCGTTGTCGCCTTGTGCGCGGGCGACGTTGGTTTCGGCGCGGCGCAGACCTTTGATATCGAAGTGTGGTTGCCTGGGCAAGAGAGATACCGGGAAATATCGTCGTGCAGCAATTGCACGGATTTCCAGGCTCGGCGCATGCAGGCGAGGGTACGCAATAAGGACAGCGGCAAGCCGGAGCTGTTACATACCCTGAATGGCTCAGGCGTGGCTGCCGGGCGGGCGCTCATCGCGGTAATGGAAAATTACCAGCAAGCAGATGGCAGTATCGAAGTACCGGAAGTGCTCCGCCCGTACATGGGCGGAGCATCTGAAATCAGGGTACGCGACTGACTTGCAGCGCTGCGGTCTTGGTCGCGGC
>DDIS01000188.1:0-398 GCA_002338615.1 Proteobacteria bacterium UBA1844
GATGCCGCTCCTACGGGTACGCGGGCGCAACAACAGAGGTAGCTGACAAATGTACAAATCGAACATCGTAAACACACTGCGGCGGGCGCTCATCTGCCTGCTGCTCCTGCCGATCATGAGCTTCGCCGGGGTCGACGCAACTGACCTGCCCGCCACATCGACCTGGTATTTCCATGCAGACCTCGATGAAATGCGGCGTTCGGAAACCGGCGCGAGCCTGTATGCCTGGCTTGAGTCGGAGGTATTTACTGAAGTCAAGGAAGAGTCGGGTATCGATCTTGGCAAGGAAGTGGACCAGGTTACGGCATTCTCCACACCGCGCGAGGGCGCAGTCATGGTCGTGACTGGCCGATTCAGCCAGGCGACCCAGGACAAGGCGCTGGCCGCCGCTGCGACGG
>DDIS01000188.1:500-3846 GCA_002338615.1 Proteobacteria bacterium UBA1844
CAGCCGCTGCGACGGCGGAGCGGTTCGAAATACTAAAAGCCGATGGCAAGACCTACTACTACGTCAAGGGTGACCAGGAGATCGATACCGACAGTATCGGATTCGACGGTGTGGATAACGAGATCTATTTCTCGTTCGATCTCAAGAACAAACTGGTCGTCGCCGCCAAAAAGGAACAACTCATTTCTTTGCTGGGCAACAGCGGCAAAGTCAGCGGGGCCAAAAGCCATGCGGGTGCGTTGTTCGTATTGACCGCGGAGCGCAGCCTGGTGCAGGCAGGCATGAATACGGACGCGCTCGATGGGGATGATGGCGGCTTTCAGTCGAACATCATGCGCAATACCAAACAGGTGGCATTGATGATCGCGGATGTGGCCGGCAAGATCGCTATTGAAGCGCAACTTGAAGCAACCGCGGCGGAGACGGCGCAGTCGCTCGGCAGTATCGTACGTGGCTTGCTTGCGTTGCAGGCATTCAGCGAAGAGATGGATCCGACATTGTCACAGTTGCTGCAGGCAACTCGCGTGGACGTCAATGATCGCACCCTCAAGATCAGTGTGGCGCTGACACCCGAGGCGATTACGGCGGCCCTCGACGAGGTCTGACGGGGACTCCAAAAGGCATCACAGTGAGCGATACAGAAGACCTGATTGAGGCCGCGAAAGCGGGCTCGGTCAGCGCGTTTACCGAGCTCGTGCACGAGTATCGCGAGGGTTTGCTGCGCTTCCTGGTGACGCGCAGCGGCAGCTTCGCGGATGCCGAAGACGCATTGCAGGATGCGCTCATCAATGCCTATCGCTATCTCGACAGCTACGATTCACGCTGGCGCTTCAGTACCTGGCTGTACCGGATCGCACTCAGGAATCTTGCGAGCCAGGGGCCTGCAGCGGGCGCTGCAGAGCGCGAGTTGGTGGATGAGGAGGCGGATCCCCTGCTGCATTGTATCGCCCACAGCGAACGGCAAAACCTCTGGCTTACGGCGCGGCGCGTACTCTCGGATGACGTGTTCACCGCAATGTGGCTGCGTTATGTCGAGGATGCGTCGATCAACGATATATCACGGGTGCTGGACCGCAGCGGTTCATGGACCAAAGTCAATCTGCTTCGAGCAAGAAAAGCACTGGACGCCGAGCTGAACAAGGCGGCGAACGGGAGTAAAGCCTATGGATAAGTTAAAGGATGCGCTGCGGCATGATGCAGCGCGCATTGAGGTTCAGGTGTCGGCTGAACTCGACAATCGAATTCGGGCGTCGCTTGAAAATACGCGGCCCGCATCACAGCCACGTCGCGAGCAACGGAAACGGCGATTCCCGTTCTGGCTGGCGAGTGGCCTCACGGGTGTCGCGGCTTCGGCGTTGGTGATTCTTCTGGTCCGGATCAACCAGCCGGAGCAGACGGTTGTGGCGGCAAACCCGGAACAGCAACCGGCAGGCGAACCACTCGAAATACCACAGCTGAGAATGGAATCCGCCGTATTCACGGCACCGCTCGAGCGAGAGCTCGATGACCTGGAATCCGATCTGAAGAAAGCAAAGCAGGCAGTCAGCGAGGAGCTTCGTCTCAGCTTTTGACGGTATACGGGTAACCGCCCGGCCAGGCTCGCGATCCATTTGGCCCTCCTTCGGCACGGTCATGCCGGTCGCCGCGCCCGCTCCATACCAGCATTGTGGAAATCGCCGTATGTTTCCCTTATGCTCGGTGCGGGGATCAGTTCGCCGCTATCCGTGCAGCAAGCCATCGGGCGCGCGATAAACGAGAGGGAACACAGGCACGCGGGGAAGCACTAGCTCACAATCAGCGAACTGGCATAATTAAGTACCGGTAGCGCCTCGTTGCGCCCGGTCGACACGCACTGATCAACATAAGGATGCATGAGGTATGCCTTTCGCTGTTGTCCTGGTCCTGCTCGTTGTCGGTTCTATTCTGTTCCATATTTTCAGCCCCTGGACGTTCACACCGTTGGCGTCCAACTGGGGCATGGTCGATTTCACGGTCGACATCACGCTCTGGGTCACGGCAGTTGTTTTTGTATCGGTTAACCTGTTCATGGCCTATTGCGTCTATCGCTTTCGCACGCGTGACGGGATCAAGGCAAAATACGAGCCGGAAAACAAGAAGCTCGAAAGCTGGCTGACGGGACTGACCGCTGTGGGTGTCGCAGCAATGCTCACGCCGGGCTTGTTCGTCTGGGCGAAGTTTGTCGAGGTGCCCGAGGAAGCGCACGTCGTCGAAGCGGTTGGGCAGCAGTGGAACTGGAGTTTTCGTTACCCGGGTGCTGACGGCAAGTTTGGCCAGGTCGATAGCGAGCGTATTTCAGCCGACAATCCGCTCGGCATTGACCCTGATGACCCGAACGGACGCGACGATGTCGTGGTACTTAATCCCGAAGTGCATATTCCGGTGGACAAGCCGGTCAAGTTTCTGCTGCGTTCCAAGGATGTTTTGCACGATTTCGCGGTGGCCCAGTTTCGCGTCAAAATGGACCTCGTGCCGGGCATGGACACCTACCTCTGGCTGACGCCAACCAAAACCGGTCGCTTCGAGTTGCTGTGCGAAGAGCTCTGCGGCATCGCACACCACACGATGCGTGGCGCAGTCATTGTTGATGAGCCGGGTGACTTCGATGCCTGGCTGGGCAAGCAACGGACCTTCGACGATACGCAGCATGTCGTTGCCGGCAACGCAAGCATCGGGGCAGCACAGTATGCAGTCTGCGCAGCCTGTCACGGCCAGCAAGCGGAAGGGCAGGTGGCGCTGAATGCACCGAAGCTCGCCGGTCAAAGTGACTGGTACCTGGCGCGCCAGATTAATGCCTTCAAGCATGGTTTACGCGGCGTCGTCGCGGAAGATACTTATGGCCAGCAGATGGCCCCGATGGCGGCGACACTGCCCGACGATGCGGCGATCGCCAATGTCATCGCCCACCTCGAGTCGCTGCCCGATACGGCACCCGAGCCAAGCATTTCCGGCGATGTCGCGCATGGCGAGAAACTGGCGCGCGTGTGTTCCTACTGCCACGGCGAGGACGGCATGGGCAACCAGGCAATCCAGGCGCCGCGCTACGCCGGAATGTCGGACTGGTATCTCGTGCGGCAACTGCAGCATTTCAGGGATGGCGTGCGCGGCGCGCACCCCGAGGATTACTTCGGCAAGCAAATGGGTTTCATGGGCCGTATTCTCGAAGATGACGAGGCGATCAACGACCTCGTGGCCTACATCAATACGCTGGGCAGGGACAAAACGGCAGTGGTGGCTACTGCCCGGAACGGGGATTAAAGCATGTCATACGTTGCTATTGCGGACCGCGATCACGACATCGAACATCACGATCCGCAGACGTTCATCA
>DDIS01000140.1:0-8383 GCA_002338615.1 Proteobacteria bacterium UBA1844
GACAGCCGTGCTGTGCCGCAGCCGGTCGACGCCGCCATAGCGCCTCGCCGGCGCACGAGCAGGCTAAAGCGTCGTGGTGTCGATCAGGTCGCCGTTAGCGTTTGTTCGCGAGCCACTGGCGGTACAGGGACGGCAGGACACTCAAGTGGTCCTCAACCGCAGAGACGCCGGGAATGGATTCTGTCGCGACGCGAATCTCGTCTTTCTGCGCCTCGGAAAGCGCCGTCCCCCACAGATGGACGACGCGATCGGCAACGGTCACGTTTAACGACGCCAGCCCCACGCCCGCTTCGTTGCGAAGCCGGTTCAACACGGCCGCTCGAAGCTCGCGATCGTCATCGCTGGGCGGCGAAGTCGGATCGGCAGACGCCAGGCCATGCAGCAAATTGGCGCGGCTCACAATGCCGAGAACGTTGGACTGGCGGAGGACCGGTACGCGTTTGATACGGCGTGCCTCCAGCAAATTGGCGATTTCTGCCACGCTGGTGTCTTCTTCTACCGTCACAACCGCTTCGGTCATGACGTCCTTGTCGAGATGACCGTGCGATTTTATGTAGTCGGTGGCTCGCTCATCCGGATCACCCAACGCCGCAAGCCACCATGGCGGCGCCCGATCGGTCTGCGTTTCAACACGACGCACCAGATCCCCCTCGCTAACGATTCCGATCAGACGTTCCTTGGCGTCAACGACAGGCACCGCGCTGATGCGCCACTTTAGTAAGGTGGTTGCGATTTCCGCAACTTGTAGTGTGTTCGCTGACGGTGATCACGTTGGGTGTCATGACGTCTTTCGCTTTCACTGCATCCTCCTTGGTGGCCCACCGCTTTTGACTGGTGGAGAGTTCACCCTGACTCGTCTGCTGGCCCGGCTATCCGGGCCGCGATCAATGTCGAGACCCTTCCGGCCACGCCGCGATCAATTCCGAAATGCCGCGGCCGGTGGGCGCTCCTCGCGGCAGCGATTGCCATTCGTGAAGAACCTGTGTTAACCGACGCTCAACCCGCTTCAGCGCTCTTATTTTCTGTCGCACTGCGCCAAGACGTGCTTTAAACAACGTAACGATTTCCGGTTGTGATACACGGGATTCATGTGCGGCCTTGATCACCGTCCGTACATCGTCGATGGACATCCCGAGTGCGCGGGCGTCACGGATAAACAGCAGTTGGGTATAGTCGTCCTCGTTGAACAGTCTATACAAGGATTGATGATCACGAGTGGGCGTCAGAAGTCCCAGTCGGGTGTAGTAGCGGACGGTTTCCGGCGAGACATCAGCTCGTCGCGCAATATCGATGAGCCGCATGTCACTCCATCATAGCTCGGAAGTGTCCGTTAGAACCGGGTCACTCCAACCTATTCGACCATGGTCAGGAAAAAGTTAGGCAAAAAGCGAAAGATTCGCACAGTGAGTCTTTACAGAATGAATCACCCCGGCTTTCCCGGGGTGATTCAGAAAGCGTCTTTTGCAAAAAGTAGTTCTAGGAACGCACAATGCCTATGCTGTTTCTGAGATAGCGGATGACCACGCCGAAATGGCCAAGCGTGCAGAGTCGGTGAGTGGGAGGAGCGATGAGTGCAAGCGGATAAAACTATCTGCTTGGCGATGAGAGGCCCCTAGCCATTGCGTGAGAATTGCGTGACTGAGTAATGCATCTATGTGCACAACGCTGCAATTGCAACGGGCGTCCTGCCACATAATGGTTAACAAAACAATTACTTACTGTTGGTCTGGTGGACTCCATGGGCAGTGATCACGGGTCGAATCTAGGGCAAGTTTCGGTGTTGGTGCATCGAGCAGGTAATGATGGGGTTTGCCAAGGAGGTATTGGACAAAGAGCCGGGCGAAGCTTGCCACGATCACGCTTTAGGGTGTTCGCAGGCGGGTAGTTTAGAGGCGCAGGGCGCAATATCATGCCCGTAGGGTTGTCGGAGTTATGAACGCACTTCCCGCGCGCCAAGGGAACCGAAGGCTGGTCTAGGCGTCGGTCATAACACCTTCCCGCTATACCGCGGAGACCAATATGCCGACGCCACAGACAGTGCGAGACGGGGGGCGGCTGGAGTGCTTCCGCACGGCACTCTGGTCACCACTGCCGGCGCCTCATACTTTTTGGTTGATTAAAAGTCCTGACAGAAGTTGACGACCCGCAGCTATTCGATGGCTTCATCCGGAAGTATGAGGAGCGTCAGTACCTCGTTATCCGGTAACAGGAATGACTGCTCCTGAACCTGGAAGCGATCGGCACCCCGGAAGTCAAACCATGCATCCGCATCGATCTTTTGCGGATAGTTGCTTTCGTTGGCGCCAGCAAAGAGCATGTCAAAGGCAAAGCTCTCGTGGTCGAGTTCGTTCTTGGGGAACCACCATCCCCCGATCATGTGGGACCGGCGGAACCAGCGACGTCGCGCCTGATTGTGACACACGGCGATGATGGGAAACTCGTTACAATCGATGAGTTTAAGTAACGTTGCTGTGTCACTCACATCGAATTCGTTAGCGAGCTCCCGGACAGCGGCGAGGGTAACGCTGCTGAGCTTGGCGACGCGCGGTTTGAACATGTAGTTCGGCAGCACCAAGTCGGAGGCAAACTGATCGGCTTGCTTTTCAGGATTCAGGCCGCCGTGAGCCGGATTGCCAATATCCTTGCCGCTGCAGACGAGGAGTCGGCCTCGGTGAAGCTGCCAATGCCCTATTTCGTGCGCGAGGGAGAACCTGCGGCGCTTCGCGATTGCATCGCTATTTATCGTAATAATCGCGCGGCTTGTCGAGCCAACAATTGTCGCTTCACATTTTTCCAGAGGACGATATTTCACCGCCGCCCCGAGCGTCCAGGCGATGGCTTCAAGGTCGATCTGCTGCGGACTCTGTATGCCCAGGTCCAGCAGTATGCGTTCGGCGTGGCGAACGGTTGTCATTCGTCCTCGTCCGTACCCTCAAGCTTCTCGAGGTCGACAAGGTCTTCCAAGAGGCCGCCGAAGTCGCTATCCGATAGTCCCTTTTCCTTACGTGCGGCCAGCATCATTTTCTCATTCGATGCCTTATCGCCGGAGCGCACGCGTTGCAGCTTGTCGCGCGCAGCGGCAAAAGATTCGGTGTCTGCTGTTTCCTTGTGGTCGCGCCACTCAGCCAGCTCAGCGCGAGCGTCCTGCAAGCGCTGACGCGCGCACGCGGCTTTCGCAGCGGCGATTGTGGCCTCGACATCGGCGATTAGGGCATCGGGATCGCCTCCAGCCGCGGATATTTCTTCGCGGAGTTCCTCGGGCGAGGCATTCAGGAGACTCTCCAGAAGCGCATCCTCTATACGCTGCAGCTGTTCTTCTGCAGTTGGCTTATCGGATTCACTCATGATATCCACCCGTTCGGGTAAAGTTTTCTCATACGGGCTCTGATTCTTTTGATGGCGTAGTCGAGCCCGGATTGATCGAGTCCAGTGGCTTCGCGCAAGTCTCCGCCTCGCAGCCCGTCGGCCCAGCCCATCAGGACCAGTGTGGCTTCGTCGTCACTCTCGAAGTGATTGTAAATATCCTCGAGCACTGAATCGCTGATGAGCTGGTCTTCCGGTCCGGGTATGGAGTCTGGATTGTTGAGGTCGTCACTCTGTCCAGGCGAATCGGCCAGCGCAACGCTTCGGCGATGCCTCTCGCGATAGTGGAAGGCCAAGCTTTTCATTGTCTCGATGAGGAACGCCATAAAGGGAACGTGGCGTGGACACTTGCGACGGCCGGTAAGTGCCCGGCAAAGGGCCTCATGCAGCAAATCACCTCTACCGAGCCCCGTAGCCCCGAGCAACTGTGCCTCGATCGCCGTGAGTTTCAGTCGGTCGTCGTCTGACAGGGCATCGAAAGCGGCGCCGATCTCGGCCATGCTGAGGTGCGTTTGATGCGGCGGGTCCCGCGTTGCTGTGGCTTCGTGCATGAGGTCCACTGACTCTGAATCTGTCATTTTCTATACCGACGTCGACCCACTTTTCAGAAAGTTCGGCGGATATTCCGAAATCACAGCCCTGGGCGGCATAGTCAGGGGAGAACGGTCGCTGAGCGTCGTTCCCGCCGGATACCGGCGCATGTACACATCAATGGAATTGAGGAGGCTAACATGCCTGTTGACGAGATTGTTGTTGAAGTTGGCACCCCCAAGGGTCTCTTTACCGGGACCTTTCCGAAGACCGCCAAAGTAGAAAATGTCATTGCGGCCGCGGTGGACAGCCTCGGTCTCGAACGAGCCGACACGCTGGAGCTGGTGCATGATGGACAGCCACTCGCACCCGTCCAGCGGACCCTGATCAGCTTCGGCCTTGCGGGGACAGTCCAGCTTGAATTGGTGGCTACCGGTTCCGGGGTATAGCCTTGCCGAACGTCACCGAACTCGTTTTCCAGGAGCAGTTCCGCCATCTGAGGGAGGTGGCAATGCATCGTGGATGGCCTGTTACGGAGCTCAGCGGCCCGGGCTTTGAGCTGGTATTGCCTGGGCGCGACGGAACGGCGTTTGGGTTGAACGTCCTTTGCGATGGCTATCCGGGGATGCCGCCAGCCTGGCGATGGTGCAATCCCGATTCCGGCGTCTGCGAGCAGACGTGTGATACGCCGCGTGGGAATGGCTACTTCCATAGCTCGGGGCGAATCTGTGCGCCATGGAATCGGCTCGCCTATAAGCAGGTTGATCCGCAGGGCCCGCATGGCGACTGGCAGCTCAACAACTGGCTGTCGAATCCTGCGACAGGTAGCTGCACAACACTGGCGGCGATGGCGCTGAGAATGGCCGTGGAGTTGCGGAGCCCGCGCTGTCACGGACGACAAGGCTGAGTGATGCGAGATCTCATCAAGCGAATGTTTGGTCGGCAACAGACCTACAAGCCGGGCCCAGCGCCACCACCTCGCGTGGTGTTGACGGAATCCAGCATAGACGCTCTCAGTGAATGCGTGGATTCCGAGAGGCGACGACATCACGAAGGAATCGCGTATCTGCTGGGCCAGACGGACGGCACGACGACGATCGTGGTCGCTGCCATTCGGCCAGAAGCGACCACGACCCGCGGGAGTTTCTCCGTGAGTGCGGTGGCGATGGCGCAAGTAGTGCGCACGGCGACCAAGGCCGGTCTGCAGGTGGTGGGACAGGTGCATACGCATCCCGGTGAGGCCTACCACAGTGACGGGGACGTGGAAGGCGCGCGCATCGTTTATCGAGGATTCGTGTCAATCGTTCTGCCGGATTACGGTCGGTGGCTGCCCGCGCTGGACGGCGCTGCCTGTTACATATTTCGGGGAGACGCGGGGTTTGTGGAAATCGCACTGGATAATATTGGCATTGTGCCCGCAAGGCTATGAAAGACGAAGCGGAATGGCGCGCCCAGCGAGATAGCCGTTCGTTGCGCTATGCGGGTCGCGTACTCGATCCGGACCGCTGGATTGTGTTGCGCGCACAACCCGCCTATGCAAGCCGGTATGAAGGCCAAGTGGCGCTTCTAGTGGCAGCCAACCTCCTCGGGCGCATGACGCCAGCCGTGGCTTTGGACATTCCGGCAGTACCGATGATCGAACCTCTTCCCTGGGCCGGCAGGGATCTGCCATTCTGGATTCTGGAGCAACTCGCCGCTGCAGATCCGTTCGGGAGATTCACGCGTCGTTCGGCGAAGGACGGAGATTATGTCATTCACTTCGGTCGTGACGGCGCAGCCGAGGTTGTTCACGGATCGGGCTGGGACTTTTATGCAGGGCCAGCGCCATCACCGCTGGCCGACGACAAAACCCGCAATCCCATCGGTGCAGCGATGGCGGCGATATTGGCAGCCGCGGAGGCCTTCCGAGGAAATCTGCAGCAGACGCCGAAGTTTCTGATTAACGCACTGACTTGGCGAGCTGGCATGGCCGGCACACCGGCGATAGGCCTCCCTGCGGCATCTACACTCGGAGCACTTTGGTTTGTCGGTCTGGGCTCGGTAGGTACCGCGGTCGCGTATTTCCTCAGTCTTTTCACACGCGATTTTTCAGCGCGGCTTATCGACATGGATAAAATCAAGATCCATAATCTTGACCGCTCGCCGTTGTTCCTCAATCGCGATATCGGTCAAGACAAAGTTGCGGTCGCCGGCGAGTACTTGGCCGGCACCGGTGTTAAAACCGTCGAGTCCGAACCCGTAGCACTCGATGAGTACCGCGGATGGCTGGAGCGTCCGGTCGGCGTTCCGGATGTCCTGATCTCGGCCGCCAACGAACGCAACGTACGTGCCGTCATCGAGAACGGATTTCCCCCATTGCAGATCTATGGAACGACTGGCCGCAACTGGCAGGCGGCAGTAATTCGTCACAATCCATTCGAAGATCCGTGCTCGTGCTGTCTGTTCCCGGAACCCGCCCATGCTCCGACCGCATGTGGTACCGCTCCTGTGGCGCAAGAGAATGGCGGAGAAATAGATGCTGCGTTGCCGTTCCTTTCGTTTGCCGCCGGCGCTATGGCAGCTGCTGAAATTCTCAAGCGGAGTCTCGAAGGCTATCCGTTTTCTCCAAATAGAGTGGTGCTGAATACCCGACCTCAGATACGATCTGTTCCGGCCTCCCTCTCATTGCGTCCGGCGTGTATTTGTCAGCACCGCAGCGTGGCGGTGCATCGTCAGATGCTAAGGGTGGATAGTTGATCCGGTCCGATGGCCAGAGCGGTCGTCGGCTTAGTGTCGCGGCCCCGTGAGATCGACCCGATCTTCGAGCACCTGCGCCGCTGCGGGCCCCGAAAAACGTGCAACTTGATTCTATTGCAGTTTCTCCCTTGATTGGCAATCCGTGATTTATGGTGAGCTTGCTCAACTTCCTGTTTTCTCCGGTGACCACGACGTTCAGATCGCATGCGTTTCTGCAGGCGGAAATCATTCTTCTGCGAAATCAGCTTGCTGTGTACAAAAGAGCAACTCCCGCCCTCGCAATGGACCTGTTGATCGGAAGGTTGACCACTTTCCAGACGTTTACGGCCTCCATCACTTCTACCTCCCACGCGCGGCATGAATATTCGGGACTCACAGTAGGACTTCGTCCACGAGTAAGGCCGCCAATCCGGGCAGAAGCCGCGGCGCTTGCACGAGAATGCCACCTACGTCACCGCCTGGCAGGCATAGCGTTTGACCCGAAGATGACCGTACTCAAGCAAACCGCACTTGGGATAGGCTTCAAAATCATCCTGCACATACCGCGGCAGCGCTCGCCCCTCGGCAGCGCGCCGATCCCGGAACCGGGGATAGTGCTCGGCCACGAGCTGGTAGAGCAGTGTCGGCTCTGGCCGGTGCCGCGAATACCCCGGTGGCGCGATGAAATCCTTCGCCTGCGCAATGTCGCGGTCCATCGCACCCATGCTGTGCGTCCCTGCACTGCCTCGACAGGGTTACCGTAGAACCCAGTTACGGCGATCAGGCGGGCGTAAATCTCGATGAAAAGCGCTTAATTGTGATCGTCGGCGGTGACAATGCAGGAAAGCATGCGCAAGACACTGTTAATGGACGCACTCGGCACGCGAACACGCCGTCGCTTGCGAATCAGTGGCGGGGTTGGCGTGGAATCTGCAGGTATGTGCACCAACCAAAATTGCGGCAGAGAATTGCGCTGTATCGGAGAGTCGGTTGACCTGTAGTTGCAAGCAATCCGCGACTACAGAAGTAGAGATTTGATCGCCGACAAAATCCTGTTCGACCATTACATTGCGGACTGGAAATCCTTGCGGGAGTTTTGCGTTTATGGGCTGTGCATGGTCCTGCACGGTACTGCAATAAAGGCAACGAGCGCTTCGGTATGTCATTGAAAATTAAAGCCAAAGGCGCCTTCCCACGGGACTGAGAATCCGCGTGTCGGTGGTTCGATTCCGCCCCTGGCCACCATTTAAAACAGGTGTATTCCGGTCACATGGTTTACACCTTATTCCGGACACATAGTTAACACTTTGTCCGGTGCGAACGGATCAGGGGCCGGTTCCACCCGGCCCCTTTCCTTGTCGAAGAAGCCTAAATCATAGTCGAGGAAGCTGACCAGCCAGAGCTGGTCCTCGACTTCCCGGATCCCAACGAGCTGGCCGGCGAAGACGGTCGAGAGGTTGACCTTGAGTCTGCCGACGCAGATGCGTCCGCAGCGGGTCACGCGCACGGTGCGATCGTGATACGGGTACTCCGGGTCCGGTGGCGGGTGGTAGACGCGCACCGAGGGTGTATACAGATCGCCGGGATAGGCGCCGCCGAGCGCCTGGTGTGGCCGCTCGTGGTTGTAAACCCGGATGAAGTCGTCGAAGCGCTCCTGTTGTTGCAGGAAGTTGAAGGCGGCGGGCTTGGTGGCTTCCTTCTTCAAGGTCAGGTGCATGCGCTCGTGGCGGCCGTTCTGTTGCGGGTTGCCGGGCTTGATGCGCTGGATGTTGAT
>DDIS01000140.1:8476-8618 GCA_002338615.1 Proteobacteria bacterium UBA1844
GCTTGATGCGCTGGATGTTGATACCGAGGCGCAGCCACCAGACGGCGAGCCGTGAGAGCCCGAACAGGGCATTGCCGGAGGCGAAGGGCACGCCGTTGTCGGTGCGGATGGCAGCGGGCAGGCCGAAGTCCTTGAAGGCGCG
>DDIS01000140.1:8710-8859 GCA_002338615.1 Proteobacteria bacterium UBA1844
GGCCGAAGTCCTTGAAGGCGCGCTCGAAGACGGTGAAGGCGAAGTCCGAGCGGGTGGAGTCCAGGGCATCGCAGGCGAGCAGGTATCGGGAGCGGTAGTCGGTGATGGTCAGCGGGTAGCAGTACTGGCGGTTGCCGAGCATGAACTCG
>DDIS01000059.1 GCA_002338615.1 Proteobacteria bacterium UBA1844
CCCAGCCGAAAGTCCAGGCCACTTCGCAGCCCAGCACATCACGGTAGAAGGCGATGCAGCGCTCGAGATCCGGGGTGGAAATCGCCGCGTGGTGAAATCCTGTCAACATGCGCAGGTCTCCGTCATCATGCCCTGGGCTATTGTAGGCTACCGCTGCAGTTAGCGGATATGGCGTTGCCGTAGTGATCGACATGAAAACACCGCCGCTATCGCTTTACGTGCACCTCCCCTGGTGCGTACGAAAATGTCCGTACTGCGATTTCAATTCGCATACGGCGGGTGAAGCTGCGCCAAAGCGGCGCTACATCGATGCGCTGCGCCATGATCTTGCGCAGGAGCGCGAACGCGCCTGCGATCGACCGCTGCAAAGTATTTTTCTCGGTGGCGGCACCCCGAGCCTGTTTTCACCGGGTGAGATCGCCGAACTGTTACAGGCCATTCGAGAACAGTTCCCCGTCGTTCCAGATGCCGAAGTTACGATGGAAGCCAACCCCGGGACGGTCGAATTCGGCTCCCCGGCTGGCTATCGCAAAGCGGGAGTGACGCGATTGTCCGTCGGCGCACAAAGCTTTGACGATTCGATGCTTCGGTCCCTCGGTCGAATTCACAGCAGCGACGATATTGCACGCGCGATCAGTGCGGCGCGCGAGGGCGGCTTCGACAATTTCAACATCGACCTGATGCACGGTCTGCCCGCGCAAACCCCGGAAATGGCGCTGGCGGATCTCAATGCGGCGATTGGCCTCGAGCCCGCTCACATCTCCTGGTACCAGTTGACGATCGAGCCGAATACCGTTTTCCATGCGCGGCCACCCTCCAACCTGCCGGACGACGAGCTGGCCTTCGAAATCCAGGAGGCAGGTCGCGCGCTGCTTTCACAGCATGGCTTCGAGCAGTACGAGGTGTCGGCCTATGCTCGCGACGGGAAACGCTGCCGGCACAACATGAACTACTGGACCTTCGGCGACTATCTCGCCGTCGGGGCGGGGGCCCACGGGAAGATCAGCCACCAGGGCCGCGTTGTTCGCTATCAGAAACCGCCGAACCCCTTGCAGTACATGACTTCTCTGGAGACTGGCGTCCCAGGCAAGCCGGAGCCTGTCCTGGCACCCGACGATCTGGTGTTCGAATTCATGCTCAACGCCCTCAGGCTCAATGACGGCTTCTCCGAGTCCCTGTTCGAGGGTCGAACCGGACTGTCTGCCGGCGTTCTGATGCAAGCGACCGGGAATGCCCGGCGCCGGGGCCTGATTGAGCGCGCTGCAAGTGGGACGTGGCGGCCGACGGAGCTTGGGGGCCGCTTTTTGAATGATCTGCAGTCGGAGTTTGTGCCCTAGCCCCGGGCCGGCGGGAGGTCATTTATGCACAAGTGCCAAGCGATGCCTATATTTTCAGTGCAAGAGAGGCTTGATCTCACTTGACGCGTTGCAAAGCCATCATAAGTTGTTGTTTTTAATCGCTAATCGAAAATGGACACAAAATAGTCATATTGACAACGCGCTATGAAAAACCGCAGCTTAGGGCATTCACTCAATTTTCATCCACAGTCTTATCCACAGCTTCTGTGGATAAGCTTGCGCGGTACGCCTGGCCAGCCGGCGGGCTTGCGGCAAGCGTCGCTTCGCTATATATTACGCGGCCTTTTGGCACGCTTATGTGCCGTGGAGTACCCTTGCAATGAAAGCCGATATCCACCCAAACTACGACGTCATCAAAGTCACCTGTAGTTGCGGCAATGAGTTCACGACGCGCTCAACCCTTCGCGACGAGCTCACGATTGAAGTGTGCTCTGCCTGCCACCCTTTTTACACGGGGAAGCAGAAGATCGTCGATTCCGGCGGTCGCGTTGACAAGTTCCGCAAAAAATACGGCAAGTGATAATCGTATTTTGGGGTGCCGGTGCCCGCTTTATAATTTAAGCTTATTATAAAGCGACCACTGCACCTTATGAGGCACCTGCGACTGTCTACAGGTAGTGGCGATCACTCGTCCACCCCGTGTGTCGGGCTACAAGAATTAGGGCGACTGTCAACAGACCCAAGACCAAGAGGACAATAATGCGCCAGGATGCCTTTCGCCTGATCAGCCCGGACGGGACTGAATCGGAGATGAAGATTCACCGCGGGACAATGGGCCCCGACGTCATCGATATCGGTGCTTTGTATCGCGAACAGGGCGTCTTTACCTACGATCCTGGTTTCGTCGCAACCGGCAGCTGCGCCTCCAAGATCACCTATATAGACGGTGAGCAGGGTGTGCTGATGTATCGCGGCTACCCGGTGGAGCAACTTGCCAAGCATTCCAGTTTTATCGAAGTATCGTATTTGCTGCTGCATGGCAGCCTGCCGTCAGCCGACGAGCTTGCAGAGTTCGATCGCACGATTCGTGTGCACACCATGCTCAACGAGGGCATGCTGAATTTCTTCAAGGGTTTTCGATACGATGCGCACCCGATGGCGATCCTGTCAGCCGTGGTCGGTTCGATGTCGGCCTACTACCACGACACGACCGATGCGGATAACCCGGAGCATCGCGACATATTCGCGCATCGGATCCTCGCGAAATTGCCGACCATCGCCGCGGCTGCGTACAAGTTGAATGTCGGTCAGCCGTTCATTTATCCGCGCAACGATCTCAATTACTGCGAGAACCTGTTGCACATGCTATTCGCAGTGCCTGCAGAGCCGTACCAGATCGATCCGATCGCCGCAGAAGCGCTGGACCTGTTGTTTATCCTGCACGCGGACCACGAGCAAAATTGCTCCACGTCCACGGTACGAATGGCAGGCAGTTCGGGCGCCAATCCGTATTCGGCGATCGCGGCGGGTATCTCGGCACTGTGGGGGCCGGCACATGGGGGTGCGAACGAAGCCGTGCTCGAAATGCTGGAAGAAATTGGTGACGCGAGCCAGATCGGCAAGTTTGTTGACAAAGCAAAAGACAGGAATGACCCGTTCCGCCTGATGGGCTTCGGCCATCGCGTGTACAAGAATTTCGATCCGCGCGCGACGATCATTCGCGAAATGGCGCACAAGGTGCTGGGCCAGCTCGGCCGCGCCGACACGCCCTTGCTGAATCTTGCACTCGAACTCGAACAGGTAGCGCTCAAGGACGAATACTTCATTGAGAAGAACCTGTATCCGAACGTGGATTTCTATTCGGGCATTATTTACCGCGCACTCGGTATCCCGACCTCCATGTTCACCGTCATGTTCGCCATCGGCCGCTCGGTCGGCTGGACTGCCCACTGGCGGGAAATGATCACCGACCCGAACGGCAAGATCAGCCGCCCACGGCAGCTCTACACGGGCTCGGCAGAACGCGACTACATCCCGATCGACAAGCGCTGAGACGAAAAATAGCAACGAATCAGAGTCGTTTTGGCTCGCTGATCACCCGCATCAACTGGTACCCGCCGTTTCTCGGCATGGGTATTCGGGTCAGATCCTTTGCTCCGGATTTTACTCGCTTCGAGGTTCAACTCCGGGCGCGCTGGTACAACCGCAACCTGTTCGGTACGCATTTCGGCGGTTGCCTTTATGCCATGAGCGACCCGTTTTACGTTTTTGTTGTTGCGATGAATTTTGGTGACGGCTACATCGTTTGGGACAAGTCCGCCGCGATCGATTTTCTAAAGCCCGCGCGGGGCACGATTACCGGCATTTTCGAGATCAGCCATGAGCAGCTGGAGAACATGAAAGCTGAAGTCGATGCACATGGCAAACGCAGCTTTTATCTCGAAACCGATCTCATGGACGAAGCAGGCGTGGCCGTTGCCCACGTACGTAAAGAGGTCTACGTGCGCCGGAAAAGTTACTAGAGCAACCGGGCGACCGCCTTGGCGTCCGCGCGTTGCATCGGCCGGCCATCGATCGGGCTGAGAGGCGCCTGGCGTATGCCATTTTCCGGAAACACGGTCGCCTGGATCGTGGCGTCTGCGAAATCAAATTCGAAACCGGCAAAGGTATCGACCTGGTCTTTGCGGCGTTTGAGTCGGCGCTCGTAAGGACGGCAGGGAATTTGTTGATCCGCGAGGTAGAGCGCCAGCGACTCGGCACTGTCGTCGAACACATGCAAGCTGATTACCGAATTTTCATCGGCGGTGCCATTCAGTACCGCGCCGACCAGTCGTGGCGAGAACTGCTCCAGCAAGCGCATCGCTGCAAGAGCGCTTTGTCGCAGGGAGTTGAGCAGGGCGACGTGCGACAGTCCGCCAAAGATCTGGTGATAGTCATCGATGGCGCGTTCGACCTCGCTGTTGCCGGGCAGCGAACCGCGAGACACCAGGCCAAGGCGTTCGGCCGCCTTGGTCTTGGCCACACGAAAGTCGCGGATACCCTGTGTCACGATAATACGAGCCGCTTCCTGGGCTACCGTCTTACGTGCTCTGTCGTTGTTGTTGCGTCGCATGGGAACTCGGCAAAATGACTGTGGGCATCAGAACAAGGGCTCAGCCTCTTCCTCTTCCTTTTCCGGATCCAGGCTGCTGCTGTTGCCCGGATTGTTAAAGAGGTCGGGCAGGCTTTCTGCGTCGTCGCAAACCGGTACATGGCCCTCACGGAAATACTCGAACATCGTATTGCGGTCGCCGGCACTGGCCGGGCAGCCTGTTTCGCGATTGATCTTGCGGTTGAGAATGCCCGCCGGCATCGGCATGACGTGATTCGGTACGCCCTTGAGAGCGACCCGCATAAACTCGATCCAGACCGGCAGGGCGGTACGCGAGCCTTCTTCTCCGGGGCCGAGATCGCGGTCTTCGTCGTAGCCGACCCAGGTGACGGCGACCAGGTCGGCGTTGAAGCCGCCAAACCAGGCATCGCGGCGATCGTTGGATGTGCCGGTCTTGCCGGACAGGTCCGTGCGGCCAAGCACCATGGCGCGGCGCCCCGTGCCACGTGTTACCACATCGCGCATCATATCCTGGATCAGGAAGGCATTCTGGGCACTGATCGCACGCGGCGCTGCGTTGATGCCCGCATACAGTTCCGGCGCCGTATTGACATCTGGCCGGTAATCCATCGCGACGTCGGCCATCTCTTCGAGAGTCATCGCAGGTGTATCGCTCGTTCGCAGCTTGTCGTCATCGATTTCGCATTCGCGGCAGGCGATGAGCGGCTCTGCGCGATACAGGATTTCACCCTCGGGGCCGAAGATCGAATCGATAATATAGGGTTTCACCGCAAAGCCGCCGTTTGCGAGCACCGCATAACCCTGCGCCATATCGAGCGGTGTTGCGTTGCCGGCACCGAGCGCGAGTGAACCGTTGCGCGGCAGCGCCGCGTCGCCGAAACCGAACCTGGCAATGTGCGTCACCGCGTTGCCGACCCCGGTGCCGTACAACAGCAGCCGCACTGTGACCAGGTTCAAGGACTTGGTGAGGGCTTCCCTGAGGCGCGTGGGGCCGTAGAAACGACCCGTGTAATTGAGTGGCCGCCAATCGGCCTCGAGTTCGGAGGAACGAATGACAACCGGCGAGTCCTCGATTACCGTGGCTGCGGTGTTGCCCTGCTCGAGCGCCGCGGAGTAGATAAACGGCTTGAACGACGAACCCGGCTGGCGATAGGCCTGTGTCACGCGATTGAACTTGCTCGTCACGAAGTCAAAGCCGCCCGCAAGACTCGAGATCGCACCGTCCGCCGGATCAAGCGAGACGACCGCACTCTGTGCTTCGGGCACCTGCGCCAGGGCCCAGGTGCCCGCCGTGGTCGGCATGATGAAGATCAGGTCGCCGACACTCAGCACGTCGCCTACCGCTTCGGGCTTCGGTCCGGTGCTCATCCCGTCGATATACGGTTTCGCCCAGCCCAAGCCTTGCCAGGGCAAAGAATCCTGGCGGCCATTCGACAATACGATCGTAGCGCTGTTGTCCTCGTTCAGCCGGGTAACCAGAGCAACCCGGAGCCCGCCCGGTGCGTACTGGTCGAGGTCGTCCAGGATCGCTTGTGGCCAGTCCACAAACTCGCTCGCGAGCAATTCCTCACTGACTTCTATTTGTTTGATGGGGCCCCGGTAGCCGCGCCGGCGCGTGAATTCGAGCAGGCCGTTTCTAAGCGCGTAAGTCGCCGCGCTTTGCAAGCGTGAATCGAGCGTGGTGACAACCTGGTAGCCGGCGGTGTAAGTGTCCTCACCGTAGCGCTTCAGCATGTCACGACGCACTATTTCGGCGACATAGTCGGCGTGCAGTTCGACGGCAGCGCCATACAGATGTGACACCATCGGCGTGGCCATCGCCTCCTCGTATTCAGCCTCGTCGATGAAGTGCAGCGTGCGCATACGCCGCAACACATAGTTGCGCCGGTTCACGGCATTGGTCGCACTGCGCACGGGGTTGTAGCGTGACGGCGCAGGTAATACACCGGCCAGCGTCGCTGCCTCGGCAATACTGATGTCCTGCAGGTCCTTGTTGAAAAACACCTGTGCCGCCGCGGCGACGCCGTAAGCGCGCTGGCCGAAAAACATCTTGTTCAGGAACAGCTCCATAATCTGCTCCTTGCTGAACTCGTTCTCGATGCGCACCGCAAGCGAGGCTTCCTTGAACTTGCGATCGAGCGTCTGGTCGAGGTTCAGAAAGTAACTGCGCGCCAGCTGCTGCGTCAGCGTGCTGCCGCCACTTTCGACGTTACCCGAGGTCAGCCACTGAAACAGTGCGCGAATGACGCCGCGGTAGTCGATGCCCGGGTGCTCGAAGAAGCGCCGGTCCTCGGCGGCGATGAAGGCCTCGACGACATGCGGCGGGACATCCTCGTACCTGACCAGCACCCTGCGGCGCTCGCCGATTTCCGAGATGAGTCGACCGTCCCGGCTGAAGATGCGCAACGGGATCTGCAAGGGTATGTCACGAATAGTCTCGGCCTGGGGAAGCGAGGGCGCGACGTAGTAATAAGCGCCGATGACGCCAGCAACAGCGCCAACGGCCGCGAAGGCGCCGAGCCCGGCGACCAGGATCAGGGTCCGCATGAGCCGCGTTCGGGACTTGTGACCTGTGTTCTTGATAGCGGATTTTCGGTGAAGCATAGTCGCTGGCGTTTCGGGGCGAAGGTCCGGATTAATCGGAACACTAGCCTTGAATAGTTAAAAGTACCCTGATGTGGACGATGTGCCGGAAATATGGCTTTTCTGTGCGGTTGGGTGCGAGTGCAGGCAGCGGATGATAGCGAGGCGAACACCAAAGTCGCAACGTTCAAGGCCCAAAAGCTCGTCAAAGCCCCGCAGTGTCGCCATCGGTGGCAGCCCTGGAGGGCGAATATGCGGTCTTCTGCGGAGCCGCCAACCAGTTCACAGAACGTCGGCCCGGGCCGCAGTACCATGCGTTCGCGGGATCGTGAGCAAAGTCACGTTTTATTTAACATTTTATTGATATATAGTTAAATCGATTTGCTGAGACCCAAACTACAATTGGCTCGCAACTTACCGACTTAGAAGGAAAAAAACGTGTTCTTCGGAAAGAAATCTCAACCACTGTTGGGCCTCGATATCACGACCTCGTCGGTGAAGCTGATAGAGCTGTCGCAAAGCGGCAAACGTTATCGAGTGGAGTCCTATTCGGCCGAACCGACGCCTCCGAGCTCGGTCAGCGAAAAGGCAATTGTCGATGCCAAAGCCGTCGGCGAGGCGATCCGCCGGGCGGTCAAGCGCGCCGGCGCAAAAGCCACCGATGTTGCAGTTGCCATCAGCGGCGATGCCGCAATCACCAAGGTTATCCAGATGCCGTCCAGCCTTTCCGAGCGCGATCTCGAAGGGCAGGTCGAAATCCAGGCTGACCAGTACATCCCGTTTCCGATGGAAGAGGTCAGCTTCGACTATGAAATTATCGGGCCCAACGAGAAGGACCCGGAGCTGATCGACGTACTGCTGGTCGCGACTCGAACCGACAATGTGGAGCAGCGCCAGGCGGCAGTGCACGCGGCCGGTCTTGAAACACATGTGGTCGACGTCGAAGCATTCGCGCTCGAAAACGCCTGCCAGCTATTGAGCCACCAGATTCCGGATGGTGGCATCGGGCAGTCGGTCGCGGTCGTCGATATCGGTGCATCATCGACGACATTCAGCGTGTTGCGCGACCTGAAAGTCGTGTACACGCGGGATTTCAACTTCGGCGGCCAGCAGCTGACCGAGGAAATCATGCGCACCTACGGCCTGTCGATGGAAGATGCGGGGCGTGCCAAGAAGCAGGGTGGCTTGCCCAGCAACTACCAGCCGGAAGTGCTCGAACCGTTCATCGATGACATGACACAGCAGGTTTCCCGCTCGCTGCAGTTCTATCTCGCATCGGGCGGTGGTCGCGAACAACCGGACATGATCCTGGTATGCGGCGGTTGCGCAAACATTCCAGGCATTGCCGACGTTATCTCAAGTCGTGTGGGCATTCCGACGGAAGTCGGCGATCCGCTCGGGCAGATGAAAATATCATCCAAAGCAAAATCCCAGGGCGTGAATAAAGATGCAACCGCGTTGCTGACCGCCTGTGGCCTTGCACTGAGGAGCTTCGACTAATGCCACGTATCAATCTACTCCCCTGGCGCGAGGAAGAACGCAAAAAGCGCCAACGGGATTTCGGAGTCGCGACCGGCGGCGCCGTGGTTGCCGGGATCGCGGTGGTCATGACAACGATGTTCGGCTACTCACACATGATCTCCGTACAGGAGGCACGTAACGAGCGTCTCAAGGCGGAAATCGCCGAGCTTGAAAAGAGTATCAAGGAGATCGACGGTCTCGAGCGGCAAAAGGAACGCCTGCTCGCACGCATGGAGATTATCGATCAGCTACAGAAATCCCGTCCCGAAATCGTACACCTGTTTGACGAAATGGCGCGGGAGCTGCCGGACGGCGTCTATCTCACGAGCCTGAAGCAGAACGGCTCCCGTGTAGAAGTACAGGGCGTTGCGCAGTCGAGCACGCGCGTGTCAGCGCTGATGCGGCGGGTCGACGAATCCGAGTGGCTCGCGAGTCCCGAGGTTGAAAAAGTTGAAACGACGACTTCCGGTTCGTCGCGCCAGGCTGCATTCACGGTATACGTGAAGCAGGTACGCAAGGGTGGCGAAGGGGAGGAGTCTGAATGAATCTTGTAGAAGAACTTAGAAGCCTCGATGTAAACGACGTTGGCCGTTGGCCGCTGGCTTTTCGCGTCGCCGTAATTGCGATTGTATTCGCCGTGGTCGTGGGCCTCGGCATTTACTTCTTTATCGTCAAGGACAAGGCGCCGCTTCTCGAGCGGGCACGGCAGGAAGAGGTTGCGTTCCGGGACACCTTCGAAAACAAGCAACGCAAAGCCGCCAACTACGACGCCTATAAAGCCCAGCTCGCACAGATCGAGCAGTCCTTTGGCACGATGTTGCGCCAGTTGCCGGGTGAAACCGAGATCCCCAGTTTGATCGTCGACATATCACAGGCGGGTCTGGGTGCCGGCTTGCAGGAGCGCCTGTTCGAGCCGCAACCCGAGATTCCAAAAGACTTCTACGCCGAAAAGCCGATCAAAATACGCCTGTCAGGCAGCTACCACGAGATCGCGAAGTTTGTTAGCGCTATTGCTGCACTACCGCGCATCGTGACTTTGCACGACATCAGTATTACTCGTGAAAACCAGGAACGTTTTGACGAGCTGAGCCTGGAGGTGACCGCGCAAACTTATCGTTATCTTGAGGAGACGCAATAATGAGTGCTGCTCTTATCCTCAGAAATTGCGTACTCGCAGCTTTCGCAATGACCGGGCTGGTTGCCTGCAGTGGCGATTCCGGGGACCTCGACGCCTATATCAATCAGATCAAGGCGAAGCCGGGTGGCCGTATCGAACCCTTGCCCGAAATCACGCCTTACGAAGTGTTCACGTACAATGCGGACATAGAAAATATACGTTCACCGTTTATGCCGGATACGCCGCAAGCAACGGGCCCTGCGGGGGGCACTCGGCCGGATCCCGATCGGCCGCGCGAACATCTCGAGCAGTATTCGCTGGATACACTGCGAATGGTGGGGACCATGGATCTCGGCGACACCGAGTACGGACTGGTACAAACTGCCGATGGCCTGATCCATCGAGTTTTGCCCGGCAACTACATGGGCCAGAACGACGGACACATTGTCGATATCGACGAATCAAAAATATCACTGGTAGAAATTATTTCTGACGGGATCGGCGGCTATGTTGAACGAGATGCCGTCGTAAGTCTTTCGGACTGATGCCTGAATGGAACTGGGAGTAATGGGAATGATGCTCAAAAGCAAAGCGACGGCCACTCACCGCGTTGCGGTAATACATTTGGCTGCACTGGCACAGGCCGTAGTCCTGTTATTTGCGGGACTTGTCGCAAATGCGCAGGAAGGCAATCGCCTTCAGGACATTCAGGTTCAGAGTCTGCCCGGGCAACGGGTGGAGCTGAAGTTGATCATGAGCGACACGGCACCCGAGCCGCTGGCGTTCACAATTGAAAACCCGGCGCGAATTGCGCTCGATCTTCCGAACACGTCGCTCGGATTGTCGTCGCGTCGCCGGGATGTGAATCTCGGGCCGCTGGACACGGTGCTAACAGCCGAAGCTAACGGCCGCACACGAGTGGTGCTGAATCTCGACACGATGGTTGCTTACCAGACCAGCCGCAGCGGCAACACGGTCACCGTAATGCTCGGTGGCGCGGGGGACTACAGCGCCAATACTACCCAGTTCGCTGGCGCATCTTCCGCATCAACGCCGTCATACCAGGCACCGACCAGCCGCGGGATCTCGAATGTTGATTTCCGCCGCACGCGGGACGGTGGCGGCCGTGTGGTCGTCAAACTTACCGACCCGACCACGCCGGTGGATATTCGCCAGGAAGGCGGTCGCGTGGTTGCGGTATTCAAGGACACATCGTTGCCAGCCGAACTCATGCGTCGCCTCGACGTCATGGACTTTGCGACACCGGTAACCACGGTTGATACCCTGCGTACCAATCTCGATACGCGCATCGTAATTTCGGCGGAAGGCAAGTACGAGCAGCTCGCGTATCAGTCCGATGACGAATTCACGATCGAGATAAACCCGGCGCCCGAGCAGGCTGGTGAAGAATCCACCCTGTTCTCGGAGAACAAGGAATACGAGGGCCAGCGCCTGACCTTGAACTTCCAGGACATCGAAACACGTGCGGTCCTGCAATTGCTGGCCGAGACCTCGGGCAAGAACATTGTTGTATCCGACACGGTGCAGGGCAATGTCACGCTGCGCTTGCGTAACGTCCCCTGGGACCAGGCGCTCGACATCGTCATGACCACCAAGGGTCTCGACATGCGCCAGAACGGCAATGTCATCATTGTCGCGCCGGCGGAAGAGATTGCCGCACGCGAAACCGCGGATCTCGAGGCGAAACGCGCAATCAGTGAACTGGAACCGATGTACTCGGAGTTCCTGCAGGTCAACTATGCGAAAGCAGCGGACCTCGCAGCGCTGATCAGCGGTGACGGAACGAATGCCATGCTCTCCGAGCGCGGCAGTATTGCGGTCGATGACCGTACCAACACACTCCTGGTATCGGACACAGCCGAGCGGCTGCAGGATATTCGCCGCATGGTCCGTACGCTCGACATCCCGATCAAGCAGGTGCTGATCGAGTCACGCATCGTGGTCGTCAACGACGACTTCAGCCGTGACCTTGGCATTCGCCTTGGTGTTACCGGCGACGATATTGGCAGCGACACGATCACCGTGTACAGCGGCACGGGCGAAGCCACCAATAACTACCTGGGCTCGATCGTCGACAGCCTGAATGACCCGACCGGCAACACCCCGGTTACGCTGCCCTCGCTTGCGAATCGTTACAACGTTAACGTGCCGGTCGCAAATCCGGCTGGCCGCTTCTCACTCGCGGTACTGGGTCAGGACTACCTGGTTGATCTCGAGCTGACCGCCCTCGAAGCGGAAGGTCGTGGTGAGATCGTTTCAACGCCGCGTGTCATTACGGCGAATCAGAAAGAAGCACGCATTGAACAGGGCGTGGAAATTCCGTACCAGCAATCGGCCTCTTCCGGCGCAACGACCATTCAGTTCAAGAAAGCCGTGCTGAGCCTGATCGTGACACCGCAAATTACGCCCGACAACAACATCATCATGGATCTCAAGGTGCACAAGGACAACGTCGGCGACATCATTTCGACGGGTGGTCTCGGCGGCACCGTTCCGAGTATCGATACGCGAGCCGTGGAAACCCAGGTGCTGGTGGCCGATGGCCAGACCGTGGTACTTGGCGGCATCTACGAAACCGAGCGGCGTGAGACCCAGAGCAAGGTACCGTTCCTCGGCGATATCCCCTACATCGGTGCCGCGTTTCGCAGCACCCAGCGCGTGGATAACAAGGCGGAGTTGCTGATTTTCGTGACCCCGCGGATCCTCGAAGATGGTGGTAGCATCTACTAAGCCGCCAAACTCTTTCGCGTAAAAAGCCAACCCTCGTGAATCCAGGGTTGGCTTTCTTATTAGCGGGCTCCTGAATTAAAATACCTGGTGATCAAGTAAACAAGCAATGAAGCATCCGAAGAATGTCTTTCTGATCGGCCCCATGGGCGCGGGCAAATCGGCTGTCGGCCGGCAGCTTGCACGCACCCTGCACCTGACATTCATGGACAGCGACGACGAAATCGAAGCACGCACTGGCGTCGACATACCTTTTATTTTCGAAAAGGAAGGCGAAGAGGGTTTTCGCAAGCGCGAAGCGAAAGTGGTTGACGACCTGAGCAACATGGACGGCATTGTCCTCGCCACCGGCGGTGGCGCGATCATCGATGCCGATAGCCGCAGCTACCTCGGCGCACGCGGATACGTGGTGTACCTGAAGACCGGCATCGACCAGCAACTCGCAAGAACCCGCCGCGGCCGCGAACGGCCGTTGCTCGATAAAGGTAAGCCGCGCGATACGCTCGAGGCGCTAATGACCGATCGCGAACCCCTGTACCTCGAAATCGCCGACCTCACCGTTGATACGGACGGCCGCAAAGTCAGCGCCGTCGCAAACGAGATTATCGAAGCCATTACCTGACGGCGTCGCGCCTGGCCGCAAGACGGCCGCGCTGGCGTATGGTGGCCGCGCTCCGGTGACTGTTTCGGTGAATGGCTCACGCCACTGCGTGGCGCTCCGCTTTATTTCACCGAAACAGTCCCCCTCGCCCAGCCACCCTCAGCTTAGTTGCAGGTCTCGGGTCAGAGCACTTTTTGCTACCGACGTCACCTCGTTGCCGAAGGTGGGTGGGTGAGGGGGACTCTTTTCCCGAAATAAAGCGGAGCGGCGCGAAGCGCCGTGAGCCATTCGGGAAAGGAGTTACCGGAGCGCGCCCACCATGCGCCAAAGCAGTCACCAGTGAGCCGCCACCCTCAGGTTGGTCGCAGGTTTCGGGCCAGAGCACTCTTTACTGCCGACGTCACCTCGTTGCCGAAGGTGGGTGGGTGAGGGGGACTCTTTTCCCGAAATAAAGCGGAGCGGCGCGAAGCGCCGTGAGCCATTCGGGAAAGGAGTCACCGGAGCGCGCCCGCCATGCGCCAAAGCAGTCACCGGAGCGCGGCCACCGTGCGCTAGAGCAACGCGGCCACCATGCGCCAACGCTCTCTTCTGCATTGCAGATACGGTAATCTACGCGCATGACTACAACGATAAATGTCGAGCTGGGTGAGCGCGCTTACCCGATTGTGCTTGGCCAGGGATTGCTTGGTGGTGGTTTCGATCTCGCCGCGACTTTGCGTGGCGGGGATTGCCTCATTGTCAGCAACGACGTTGTTGCACCCTTGTATCTTGATGCGCTGGGTGCGTGCCTTGGGGGTAAAGATATCTCGTCGATCGAGCTTGTTGATGGTGAGGCACACAAGAACATGGCGGCTGTGGAGTCGATACTCGACAAGCTGGTTGCGTCCGGCGCCAATCGCGACACGACCGTGCTGGCCCTCGGTGGGGGTGTCGTCGGGGATATCGCGGGCTTCGCCGCGGCTTGTTACATGCGCGGCGTGGATTTTATCCAGGTGCCGACGACGCTGCTGGCCCAGGTTGATTCGTCGGTCGGGGGCAAGACCGGGGTCAATCACCCCAAGGGCAAGAACCTGGTTGGTGCATTTCACCAGCCGCGCCTGGTATTGATTGATACCGATACCTTGCAAACCTTGCCGGAGCGGGAGCTGAAGGCGGGGCTCGCGGAAGTCATCAAGCACGGTGCGATTGCGGATGCGGAATTCTTCGCCTGGCTCGAGGAAAACATCGATGCCCTGTTGGCGCGTGACGCGCACTGCCTCGTGCATGCCATTCAGCGCTCCTGCGAGATCAAGGCCGCGGTTGTGGCTGAAGATGAGCGCGAAGGCGGGCGTCGTGCGATCCTGAATTTCGGGCACACGTTCGGCCATGCGATCGAACATTGCCGGGGCTATGGTGAGTGGCTGCACGGCGAGGCTGTGGCAGCCGGGATGGTGATGGCGGCGCGAATGTCGCGCATTGCCACCGCCGATCAGGATCGAATGCAGGACCTGCTGCGCCGGGCAGGACTGCCCGTGACGCCACCCCCGGTGGGTGCAGAGCGCATGCGTGCGGCGATGGGCATGGACAAGAAGGTGATCGCGAAGCAACTGCGCCTCGTATTGCTCGAGCGGCTCGGTCACGCGGTCACGACGTCGGACTACGATGAGTCACGGCTGGCCGACGTGCTGCAGGCCGCCGACGGATGAGCAATACCGGACTTGCCAGCTATGCGGCGGACGAAGCCACGTCAGTGGGCCGCCGCTTCCCGGAACCGAAACCCGCCTACCGTAGCGAGTATCAGCGCGATCGCGACCGCATTATTCATTCCACCGCGTTTCGGCGGCTGATGTACAAGACCCAGGTGTTTGTGAACCACGAGGGCGACCTGTACCGCACGCGGCTCACACACTCGATAGAAGTGGCTCAGATCGGCCGTACCGCGGCGGTGGCGCTGGGGCTCAATGAAGCGCTCACCGAAGCGATTTGCCTGGCGCACGATCTCGGTCACACACCCTTCGGTCATGCGGGGCAGGATGCGCTGAATCATTGTATGCGGAACTTCGGCGGCTTCGAGCATAACCTGCAGTCCTTGCGCGTCGTGGACACGCTCGAGGAAAAGTATGCCGATTTCGCGGGCCTGAACCTCATGTTCGAGACGCGCGAAGGCATACTCAAGCACTGTTCCGTAAAAAACGCACGCCAGCTCGGCGACGTCGGGAAACGATTTCTCGAGCGCAGCCTGCCGGGGCTGGAAGCGCAGATCGCGGATCTCGCCGATGCGATTGCGTACAACAATCACGATGTCGACGACGGCTTGCGGGCCGGTCTCATCAGCCTTCGTCAACTGCGTCGACAAGCACTGTTTGGCAAGCATTACGATACGGTACGGAAGCGCTATCCGGCGCTTGAGGACCGGCGCCTGATCTACGAAATCATCCGGCGCATGATCGGCACCGTCGTGACGGACCTTATTGAGCAGACGAAGCGCAATATCGAGACGGTGGCGCCAAAAACCATCGATGATGTGCGCAACGCGGGACGCGCCCTCGCAGGCATGTCGGAGGAAATTCACGCTGAACACCTGGCGCTGAAGAAATTCCTTAACCGGCACCTGTACAAGCACGAGAAAAAGCTCGAGATGACGGCGCAGGTGCAGGCCATCCTCAAGGCTCTATTCTCGAGTTACATGGAACGCCCGGCGCTGTTGCCCGAGGAGTTCCAGGAAGCAGCCGAGGCGGCAAATGAGGCCGGCCGCGCGCGCGTCGTTGCCGACTACATCGCCGGCATGACGGATCGCTACGCCATCGCGGAACACGAGCGCATCACGGCCGGGTGCAGCCCTCGCCCGGGCAACCTATAATGCGCCGCGTTCCTGACTACCGCGCAGACCCTCTATGACCCGCAAAGACATACCCTCCCGCGATCGCCTGATATTCGCCCTCGATGTACCCGATTGTGATCGGGCACGATCGCTCGCGGAGGAGCTTGGGCCGTCGGTCACGTTCTACAAGATCGGCCTCGAACTGATGATGAGCGGCGGCTATTTCGAATTGCTGGACTGGTTACTCGCACGCGACAAGCAGGTCTTTTGCGATCTAAAATTTTTCGACATTCCGGCAACGGTGGGTTCTGCCGTGCGGCAACTCAAAGATCGCGGTGCAAGTTTTGTCACGGTGCACGGCAACCGCTCGATGATGGAAGCCGCCGCAGAGATGAAGGGCGACAGCCTGAAAGTCCTTGGTGTAACGGTGCTGACCAGCCTCGATCGCGGCGACCTTGATGACCTGGGCTTTGCCTGTGACATAGAGGCCCTCGTGCTGTCACGCGCAAAGCAGGCTCTGGAGTCCGGCTGCGACGGCGTCATCTCCTCGGGCCTTGAAGTGCCAAAACTGCGCGAGTACCTTGACCATAAATTCAAAGATAACAAGTTGCTGGTGGTCTCGCCGGGCATCAGGCCGGTGGATAACAAGCCGGCCGGTGATCAGAAGCGCGTGGTAACGGTCGAGACCGCCTTTCAGAACGGCGTGGACTATATCGTGGTCGGGCGCCCGATCCGCGATGCAGCCAGTCCGCGGGCCGTAGCCGAAGCGATGCAGGCGAGCATTGCCGCGCAGTTCGCGACATGAGTTCGACGTTAAAGAACGACTTGCTGCTGCGTGCGTTGCGGCGGCAGCCCGTGCCGCGAACACCGGTCTGGATCATGCGCCAGGCAGGTCGTTACCTGCCGGAGTACCGCGCGACACGCGAGCAGGCGGGTGACTTTATGAGCCTGTGCCGCAACCCCGAGCTCGCTTGCGAAGTCACCCTGCAGCCGCTGCGTCGATTCAAGCTCGATGCCGCGATCCTGTTTTCCGATATTCTGACGGTGCCGGATGCAATGGGTCTCGGGCTCTATTTCGCAAGTGGCGAAGGCCCCAAGTTCAGACGGCCGATTGCAAACACCCGTCACATCGCGAAGTTGCCGGTACCGGACGTGAGCGAAACGCTGCAATACGTGTTTGACGCCGTCGCAAGCATTCGTCGCGCACTGGCCGGCAAGGTGCCGCTGATCGGTTTTGCAGGCAGCCCCTGGACTGTTGCTACCTACATGGTGGAGGGTGGCTCGAGCCGTGATTTCCCACGCATCAAGGCGCTCCTGAAAGAAGAGCCGAAAGCGCTGGCGCTTCTTCTCGACAAGATCGCAAGGGTGACTACGGATTACCTCAATGCTCAGGTACGCGCGGGCGCGCAGGCATTGCAGATTTTTGATACCTGGGGTGGAACGCTCAAAGGCGATGACTACCAGCGCTTTTCACTCGCCTGCATGCAGACGATCCTCGATGGTCTCGAAACAGGCGATGACGGCGAACGAGTGCCGGTTATCCTGTTCACGAAGGGCGCGGGCCCGCTACTCGCGGACATGGTAGCAACGGGTTGCGATGCGCTCGGCGTTGACTGGACGACGGATCTCGCAACCGCGCGCCAGTATGTAAACGACAAGGTCGCGCTGCAGGGAAATCTCGATCCCGCAACATTGCGCGAAGACGATGCAGCAATTCGAAAAGGCGTCGCCGATACCCTCGCAAGTTACGGCAAGGGCCCCGGCCATGTATTCAACCTCGGCCACGGCATTACGCCCGACATCGACCCCGCCAAGCTCGCGGTACTCGTCGACGCAGTCCACGAACTAAGCCCGCAATACCATCTCTAACGGTGCAGAAAATCTACAGCGAATCTACAGTTCTTCTACATGGTCTCCTGGTTTGCCCGACGCCATGATCGGTGCGCCGCTGCAAAGCGGAACAGAAACCGAAAACTCAGGAGAACGCTATGAAAAGCATGAGAAAAATGATGGCCGCCATCGCCGCCGTTGCGGTCCTTGTCTGCGGACCAGCCATGGCGAGTGGCGGGGAAAAATATGATTCCTCAAACGGGCCGATGCTGGTTGGTACCTGGCAATACGATATGACCGTGCGCTTCGATATGCCGGACTGTAAGAATTCGGCAATGATTCCCTTCGGCCCCAATCCGTTCCCGGGCATGGCCTCGTACCACGAGGGCGGAACAATGACCGAATTCGCTTCGCGATCCCCATCGTCCGTACGCAGTACCGGCTTCGGAGTATGGAAGAAGACGGGCAAAAATCGCTACAGGTCCCGCTTCACCTTCCAGGAATTTGACGCAAACGGCCTGCTCTGGCGCACCATGGTTATCAGTTCGAAGATCTACATGAGCAAAAATTCCAAAAAGTACGAGGCTGTGAGTCGCCTGGAATTGACGGATATCAGCGGCAATGTACTGAACTTCTGCGCGACGATCGACGCTAACCGCTTTACTCTCTGAGGGGTATAACGGTGCCGGTCATAACATTATAACCTGTAGAGTTGCGGGCCAGCACTGGCCCGCAACTCTACAGGTT
>DDIS01000147.1:0-18354 GCA_002338615.1 Proteobacteria bacterium UBA1844
TTCCCGGGTCACCGGCTACAAGCTCTTTGAACGCTACAAAGACTGCGGTCTGGATGCGCTTAACGTCTCTACATCATTAACGGGGGACACCGGCATTCATTAAACTGATTTTGCGACGATCAATTTAATGGAAAACACCGATGTCCCCCGTCAATGATGTAGAGCCTTTGTATTGGCGCGCCCGACAAGATTCGAACTTGTGACCCCTGCCTTCGGAGGGCAGTACTCTATCCAGCTGAGCTACGGGCGCTGTAATGGTTTCAGCGTTATATCCGGGCAATGAGTTCTACTGTGAGTTCTAATCGCCGGGAAACTTCGCAGCCTCACCCGTCTTATTCGCGAGGTTGCGGCGACACTATAACTTACTTTGGCTTCGGCTCAAGTGGCGCGTCTGGGTAGTCACCTGGCCAAACCATCGTGTCCTGCACGCAGCCGTTGGTGAACTCCTGACGAAGCACAACCTTGCCGTTACGCAGGCGTAGTGGGTGGGGAGCACCCTTCTTAATGAAGGGATCAGGACGTACTTGTAGATTGTTTGTCATAGGACTTGTTCCTCTCTTGAATTCTCCTGTTCTTCAGCTCGGCTCCCAGTCTCTCGACGGTCGCTCGGGCACGGGCTTGGCCGCGAATCTGTGCGGCTCTATGGTTGTAGGTTAGGTATCTGTTCTTCATTGTTTGGGAATCTCTCGGTTACGTATTCGTCAATCTGCTCTGGCGAGTATCCGCTCTCCTTCTCAAGAGCGCGTCGGTACTTTTCAGCAGGCGTCAGTCGAACTCTTTCGACGTAGTCAACTTGTCTTTGGCTTTTATGAAGTAGCCCCTCCTTGGTGCGTTCCTCGATTCGCCTGCAAAGTTCACAGATGGTCGCTCGTGAGCTGCTGAACAGGTCGTCACTGTCACGATGCGTGAGGCACCGGGTGCATTGTCGAGTCGGTGGGCGTTCCTTGAAGCAGCGCCTGAGATACGTGCGCCTCGGTGGGTTCATCCGAAAGCACCATCACATAACAGTCTGCGACGGATACGAATGTGCTCGCGGCGCTGGCGTGGGTTTTCGGAGCGATAGCCGAGGTCTCCCGGCTTAGGTTCATACTCAGCAAACTTCTCGGCTAACTCCTTGCGTATGTGGGCGCAGCCTTCGCAGGCGCGGTACAAACCCGTGCCCCATCCACAGATAGGACAGGTATTGAAAGCATTCATTAGATACTCCGGATTGGTGGTGGACGGGCTATACGGCGCTGTGCGCGAAGGCGACCGTCTCCTTGCGAGCCACGTCGACGGCACCGCCCCACCTGTTAGAAATGTGACCGGGTTACTTCCCTGCACTACACACGAAGCTAAAGTTCAACTGATTCGTGTTGCCGCTCATTGGGGTGCGTGATGGGATTATTAGTTTTGGTGATTGTCGTCCTTGTGATGGCGTTGACCGGTCACTTCATGTTGGCTGTGAAGGGCATCGGGTGGTTCATAGTTGGATGGCTAGTTCTGCTGCTGCTCTACCTGGTTTGTTTAGGCATTTGGGAGTGGTTCGTTGACCTTATCGACATAAGCGACGAAACCGCAATGAAGAACGAGCTGAAACATCGAAAACAACTCGGCTACGACGAGTGATCGGGGCAGATCCGAGTCGATACAAAGTATCGAAAAGTACATGTGATTCCCAGCCTCGATAATTGAGACTTGATACTGATGGATAACGACCAGTACTACCTCACTGCGACGAAGGAATTTGAGAGTAGGTCTCGAATAGCTGCAAAGTGGGCGAAGGTACTGGCAATCTGCGAGGGCGATGAACGCAAAGCAAAGTACCGCTACATTCGCGAACGAGCTGGCGAACTCTCAGCAGCAGGACAAGCAGAGGCGCGCGAGAAAGGGCCTTCAAACGGTAAACTTGCGGAATGGCTGAAAGAGATGCAGGCAGCCCTTGGCGAGGACGATGTCGTCATTCGAGAGTTACAAAGAATGAAAATATTTGCGAGTCGCAATTCAGCCGGTGCTTGGAGTGTTTTTTATCCCGACGGTGCAGCTCAGATAGCTGCCGATGACGAGAGCTTTCATAGCTTGGCGCAACGCATTTTTTCGGATAAAGCTTCTCAGCAAGAACCCTGCATGGATGTAAGCGTCCTCCCAAAACCGTCCGCCGCGAGACGGCTGTGGTCTTTTATTTTCTGGGCCTTAGTCGTGGCGTGGGTACTGGTAAAGGCCCTAAAAATCGGTCTTAACTGAAAATATCGAGACATTGGCTCACATGGCATAGCAGAACACGGCGTTGCGCGGAGAAACAGGAGACAGTAATGAATAGCGAGAATGATGCATCGACCAGAAATAACGTCGAATGTCTTGATATCAATCAGAACAGATTTCGGGTGCTCAATCTGATCGAAATTGAAACGCCGCACGGAATTGCGGACCTTTGGCACGTCGAGGATTATAAAGAAGGGGCGTGTGAAGGAGCGATCTTTCGCGGCATATCCGAACGACACGGCGGCGATATAGTTACACAGGTGATCGTTGTCGATGGAACCTCCGACCCCGATGAGCCGGACATACAAAACATCGACGAAGAAAGCCTAAAAGGCACGGATGCGATGCTCGAAGCAGCGACTCGTGCGATGTATGGTGCCGTTGACGCCACTATCGACTGGATGTCATCGTCACTCAGCCAGCCAGAACAGTTTCCGAGTGCAAAATTCGTAACCACTGTATTCCGAATCACGTCGGAAAGCCCCCATACGCTGGTAACATGCGTTCGCGCCATGATTGACGGACGCAAGGCGGTGTTGCTTGGGTATGTCCATGCAGACGATGAACAGAGCGTTGGAAAGATGCTTGCGTGTTTGGTTGGCGCGGTGGTTTCCGCTCAAATCTCGACGCGTCAATAGACAACCTATTTGAGGTTCGGGATGTGCCCGTTACCCCCCGGGTGTAGTCGTGCGGATTCTGGTCGGCTTTGGGCTAGTAATAGTGGTCAAGTAGAGGGAAGGCTGAGAACCAACCCCGCTACTTGGAGGTTGCGTGAAGCTACCTGTAGATACGGGTATCTACCGCACCTTCTCCCGTCGTTCAGAGGCTAAAACCCTTTAATACCAACGGTTCTAGGCTTATGAGAGTTACGATAGGGGGCGGTGAGTTACCTTCAGCAGTTACCCACCTTAGATATTCCCTCCTTAGAGGGTATGTACTAGGCCGCTGAGACTGACTGTAACTTCGAGCCGTTGACAGTGACACTGACACGTCCACCTGTAAGTTCTTCGAAGGTCTCCCGCATTATCTTCGATGCGAGGTACTTTTTCGAGTAAGGAACCAGTACACAGTCATGCTTGGGAAGGGCGACTACGCCCGCCTGCTTCAGCTTCAACAAAACCCTCACCAGAATCTGTGACTCGGTGAACATGAACCTGTAGCCAGCACCCGTGTACCAGAAGTCCTGAAGCCCAGGATGTGCCTTCTCGATGGCTTGGCAAACGTGCCGCACTTTCGTGCCGGGCGGGAAGTGACACTGCGTTTCCTTGGGCCAGCGTTTCAGTTGCCTCTTGGAGAACAGCATACTGGCGAGTAACTTCTTGATGCCCTTACGCAGTCTGTCAGGATTCCACTCGATCACTTCTTCACCGGGTTTGGTGTCAATCACGTCAATGTCGTAGGCATCTGCAGTCAGATCGTGAGGTACACCTGCAGCAGCTCTCGCCAGTGCAACTTGCATACACTCGAAGTCAACTTCACCGATTGCCTCGCCGTTGATGGTGACAAGCTTGGCTTGCCGTGCTCTCAGTTGCTGCCAGAAGCCGCCGAACAGGCGACCGCCCTGCTTAAACGATGCGTTGTTGAAGTATCGCTGCAGCCGGGTGTCCGTCAAGTCAATCAGACGTGTGCCGGTGTACCCGATGTCGGCAGTACGGAGCTGCTCGTTGATCTCGCGTACTTCGCGACGGTATTTCTTACTGAGGTTGCTTTCCTTGTAGTCGATCCACTCCGCGCGCCCGTCGATAGCGTTTTTCGGGTCATGCTTGCCAGTCTTTTGAATGACGATTTCTTGTTCGCCCTTCAGTTCTATGTCAGTGGTCTCGATGTCCCAGTGGTCGATTCGACCAATAAGGCGCTCAGTTGCACGCACTGCTGTGCGCTTACCTATTTGCCAGCCGCCTATCTCACAGACCTCCAGCCAATCCATTTCCGGCTTGGTCATTAGGTCTACAATGTATGGAAACTGATGGCTATCAGTGATTGCCTTGTATCTCGTTGCCTTGATGCTGGTGTCCAGCGAAACCGCGATACGTCCCTTCATGTTCTCTGAGGTCAGCGCACGATGTATCAGGTCACAAACCAGTGCCTCGATACAGCCATCGAAAGTTACCCTGTCGTCAGCTTTACGTGCTCGCTTGCGGAGATTGAAGTACTTCTCGTAGTTCTCAAGTTGCGTGATAACGTCCCGAATCAGCGCGCGCAGCTCTGGTGACGCAGCTCGCCGCCACTTGTTCATAAGCCGGTCTCGGTCGTCGATGTGTCTGTTGTAGTTGTTGAAGTTCATTTAAGTTTCTCTCTGTGTGATCTCTCCATGTAACCCAAGGTGACGAAGCAGGTAGGGGATCAATCCCACCTGCATCGCGTCGGGTTCACACAGAGAATGTGTATGGTTCGTTGATAAGCAGCGGCCTACTCGCCCGCTGGTGGCTTTTCAGGCGGCTGCTCGAAGTTCTGCCAGTCTCACCACAAGTTTTCGCTTCGAGTCCTCTGAAAGCTGCTTTTTGCGCCGAACCTTCAGCACTGGTAGGACGGCACGTACAGCGGCGATGCCAGGCAGGCTCACCCACGACTCCCCGGAACCCCGGTAAATCTTGTAGGTATCCTCTGTACTGGCCTTCCAGCTCTCAGATAGCACGTCCAGCATGCCTGTGACCTTGCGTTCTGACAGCGTCGCCGCCGCGGAGGTGGTATCAGTCAGCCACACGTCCCACGAGCCATCGACCATGGGTTCAATCTCGCCGTAACGGCCAACGATTTTGTAGTGGCCCGGCTCGTCGCATGTGGGCACTATTGCTGTCTTGCTGATCTGGCCATCGAAGGCGTCAAATAACTCTTTCTTGTTCATTTCATTTCCTTGCAGTTGTCGTTAAGTCACCCACAGCACAGCGGCACACATGTAGCGCGATCAATCGCTACAGAGGTGTGCCTACACTGCAAGGTGATAGGGTTCGAGCAGCCCACCTACTCGCTCTACTTGCGCCAGCCTGCACTGACGACAAGTTGAGTTTTCGGCATCGGCTCAGGGATTCCTGAAGTACTCGACGGGGCACCTACTCACCTCACCATCGCTGGTAAGGTTTTCGGTCACCATGGCCGGAGTACCATGTTCTTAGCTGCGGTGCTTGAATTCATCAGCGCCGTTAAAGACGCCTTCCGCTTCCTGCTTGGCAAATTCTCGCTGAAGTTGAGCACGTCCAGATGGTGTTAGGGGCGAATCCGCATGCGCAGCAGCGTCGTCTACTCGACTCGCCTGCTTCGTGTACAACTCGGCCTGGGACAGAATCCCATCCATATGGAGGTCGGCTATCCGTTGTTGGTTTGCCTGTGCTTTCTGGTAGCCATCCACGGACGTAGCATCTCCTGCCTCGTGAGCCTTCTGCGCTAGCTCAGCGTATCTATTCGCTTCTGTCTGAGCAGCATCGTGCTCGGCAACCTTGCGTTGCATCGCATCGGTGCGGCGGGTAAGTTCGGTGTTACCTCTGCCTATCCGTGCAGACGCGCGCTTGAACGACTCGTTCGTCGCGTTCACGTCTTCATAGGTTATTCCTATAGGCTGCGTGGGGCGAGCGTTAAGGGCGATGCGGACATCGTCTTCGATAAAGTCTCCGCTGGCGTTCATTTGAATCTTGGTTACTGACATTGTGATGTACTCCGTTATATTGGTTGAATTAGATACCCGAGCGGGCACGCTTCTGTTGCATCAACTCGTTCATGAGCCGTTGTCTTGGGTCGGACTTGGTGTGACGTGCATCACCCATCATCTGGATGCGGTGCACGACGGTTCCATCCTTGCCTTTGAGAGTTCCCTTCCGGTTGCTCTCTCGTGAGCGTAGGTGCCTTAGCTCCTTTGCCCAGAATCTATCTGCGCTCATACTGTGGTGCTCCTTGTCTTATCTGTGTCCTTTGTCGCAGCCACCGAAGACGTGCCTCAGCGACCGATTCGTTGTCGATTGGGTATTCGAAGTTAACGTCCCGGTAACCTATCTTGGCGAACCACTGATACTCAGTATTTAGGTTCACGCGATCTTCGTGCCAAGGCTCCTGAGCGAGCGCGTATTCGAGATGGCTGATCTCTGCCAGACGTTCAGGCCGTCGATACCTGTCCTTATGCTTGCGGCAGCAATCTCGGCAGTACACGTCCTTGCGGTCGCGAGTGGTGGCCTTGTTGTTATAGCCCGAGAACTGCTTCATGACCTTGCAGTCCGGGCATCGCTTCTGACGCTCGACAGCGGCTACGCTGCCCATCGTTTTGACGGGCGCTCACCGTACACGCCAAGTTGCTTCAGTAAGCGAGAGGTCATTGCTGTGCTCCACTGACCACGTCCCGAGGGAGTGTTGAGCCGGTATGAGTTCAGGGAGTCCGTAATCTGGGCAATGGTCAGGTGAGATATACGCTCAACGAACCATCGGTATGACTCGGCACGCTCAGCGGAGCGGCGCTTCATAGCGGCTACGGCATTGGTGTTGTCTTGAAACATGATTGATGTCCTGTGGGGTTGTATTGGAGGTGACGCAATATCGGGAACGTCGGCGAAAAGTTCGTCGAACTTCTGTAGCGGGTGTCCACTGAATGCGTCTTAATTAATCGTCGGCGAACGTGTCGCTAACGTGCAGATTCCGAGTGGACACCTGAAGGACTGTTCCGGGCGGCTGATTCGGCGGCCGTAGACTGTCGTGGGTGTCTGCAGGGGATACCGGTTATTCCAAGGTGCTGATTCGACGGCTGTAGAATGTAGTGGGTGTCTGCTAGAGGTGCCGGTTATTCCGAGCCGTGGCGACCAAGGAATGTATAGCTGGGTGTCCTTGAATGTCCCCACAGTTATCCATGCGGCCTCCAGCAGTTGTTGAGAATAGTTCTCAGATCACTGTTCTGAGTGCCATCTGGAGATCAGATTCCGGGTCGTCGAACCTGCCTGATTGGTACGCGGGGTGTCCTTGAGTGTTCTATAATTCCAAGCTGTTGATTTACTTGAAGTCAGCTGAAGGTCGATTTTGAGTGATTTGGAGGATAACTGGAGGTCAATTTTAGTCTGTGATTTTGGTGGCACTGTGGACAGGATGTCCTAAGGTGGGGAAGATGCGCTCAGCGCATCGCGGGTGTGGTAGCCCGCTTCGCGTCAGAAGCCGACCGGGAACTTCATGTCACCAGGTCGGCTTCGTTTCATTCGCCGTATGTTTGGCGTTGTCGACCGACTGGGAGTCGATCTACAAGTCGGTACTGAGGGTGCTTGTCGGAAAGCAGCAATAGAAGCTGCCAAGTCGACCCGGACATGGGCCTGTGGCTCGCTCCATCCATCATGTTCTTCTTCATCCCCGACTCGGACACTCCGAGCAACGCTGCCAGCTCAGCCTGAGTGATGCCTGAACGGGTCTGAAGCTCGCTGACGATCTTCTTCACGTTCTTCGCTGTAGGTGTCAACATGGCTTAGCTCCAAGGCTCGTGCGGCAGAGATTACGTCAGCTGCCTTATCAAGCCAACCGGTAAGTATCCACAGGCAATGACGTGTGCTGATGGTGGGAAGATCCCGGGCGACGGGCGAGACACGCTACGTGCATGAACACCGCAGCCCGCCTGTCAGACAAGTTCCAGCCGTTTCATTAGCCGTCCTACGTTGTTGTGCGTCCATGGCGAGCCGTAAGGTGGGCTTACCATGCCACGATTCAGCTCTCGGGCGATGGCCCGGAAACTCAAACCCGAGAACTTCGCCAATACGGCACGGTACCTCTCGGCCACTTCGAGTGCTCGCTGACGTTGCACTTCACGTCCACGTATAGCTCCGACCTTCAGGTTCTCCAAGTTACCCAGCGGTTCACCTCTCGCCTTCTTCGCGGCAAGTGCTGCCTTGGTGCGCTCGCTTATTTTGCGGCGCTCCTCCTCGTTGAACTCGGCCTTTAGTCCAAGCATAAGGTTTCCCGCATCTGGGCCACTGTCGGCGTCCTCGAAGCTTACCCCGCTCCGCATCAGTTGCTTGACCAGCAGTGAGTCACGAGACAGTCGACACAGCTTCGCCACAATGACCGTAAGTCCCTGCTTCTTAGCGTCAGTGAGTGCGGCATCAAGTAACGGTCGTTGGTCACGCGGTAGCTTGCCGGATGCGACCTCGAAGTCGACTCGCAGCATCGTATGCCCATACACCGCACAGTACCGCTCGATTGCTTGTTGTTGAGCTTCAAGCCCAAGGCCGCTACTGCCTTGAGCCTTGGTACTTACTCGGCAGTACCCGATCACGATTCTATTTGTCATCTTCGTCACTCCAGTATCTGCGGGACGGTGTACATCTGTCGCCCCTCCGCAGTAAGTTGATCAGTCGCCATGCACCGATGGCAATGAAGCAGCCAGCCGATGCAAGCGTCAATTCGATCATGAACACGGTCAGTGTGGTCATGACGGAAAACTCCTGCAGACGTGCCGATGCAGTATTGGATACTCCCACAGCCCCATCAGAAGCGTGGCACGTTCCCGGCACTTACGTAGCTCCGTGTGTTCGGACACGAGTGAGTAGTTGCCGCTCAGGTCAACTTCCTCGTAAAGGCCATACTTGTGTTTGCATTTGCCACAACCAACGATTACCAGTAGCGCCGCAAGCACCGTTGTCCAAGTAAGTATTCTCATGTCGAATCTCCGTCACCATATACAGCAACCACGCTCGCATCGACGTGGTCGGTGTAGTCCATCTCGAAGCGCCCGTCGATCTCACCTAATAATGTGTCGATCCTGTAAAGCGCGCCCATCGCATCAAGCTCGTGGTTGATGCATCTGCGAATCGCGTCGCGTATTTGATTTATCAGTGATAACTTCATGTCATGTCCTCGTTTCGTGGTAGCGGAGTTGTTGGCAGTAAAAAGAAAGTACAGTCACGTAGATAGATGCCGGGTCTTGCCTTACATGCGGGTGTTATGCTGCTTCAGCCCATTCCGCAGCAGCGGTAATGTCGAGCCGTTCAAGCAGATAGTCGACTGCCTTCTGCGACATACTGGCGGCACTCATTATTGCCTTTGGATCATCCTTGAGTACCCGTAGCCATGACTTGATGTAGCTGGCATGGTTCGGCAGTTCCATGTCGATCCCCAGCGCAGCCTGTATGTAGCAGCTTCCGAGTTCGGCTATGAGTTCCTCGAACGCATACGCCTCGGTGCCGAAACGTCCCTTCAGGTCACGATCACATCGGCTCTTGTGGCCGGTGGCATGTGTTGCCTCATGCAGCAGTGTTGCCCGATAGACAACTTCGGAGTTGAACGCATTAGTCGGTGGCATCCTGATCAGGTCACAGCTCGGTGAATAACACGCTCTGTCGCCACCATGCTTGATCTCGATCTCAAGTGCAGCGGATACGGCTTCACCCAGTGCGTCACCTGTAGCAATCTCCTCGGGAAGCTCCAGCACCTTGTGGCCCTTCAACTTGGCAAGTGCATCGCCCCGGCATTGATCCAAGTTCATCACGCGGTAACTCTTGGCCCACATGAAAGTTTTGGTCTCTGTTCCACCGTCATCGGTCTCAACTTCACGTTTGCTCTTGCTCCAGAACACAACCTCGCATGTCTTAGCACCCTTGAAGTCAAGCTCCAGTTCCTTTGCCTTGTTCGGCGTGACCCAGCCAGTGCTTGTAAATCCTTGCTCCTCAGCTTCCATCATGAGCAGCCATACGTTGATGCCTCGGTATGCTCTCCCGGTAACCGCGTTATGCGGCATACCATACGCAGCGCTGTTACCCTCGCTCCAGCCCTTGCGCCACGGCAACGTGCCCGCCTCCAGCGCTTTGACGATACGGTCGGTAATCCTTTGGTACAGCTTGTTGGTTGCAGTCATCTCAGCCTCCCTGCACTGCCGCCATGCGGCGCGCATTCTCTGCCCTAAGGTCACGGGCGTTTTGGTCTTGAGTCATCTGGATGCGCCAGTCCATCTCGGCGTAACGCTCCTCACGTTCGGCACAAATCTGCGCAGCTGCGCGGGCTTGGTACTTGGTCATCATGTCTCTCCGTTGTGGTAGTGGAGGTGGTGCGGTGTGTTACTGAATCCTCTGGGATAAGTGCGACCGAATTTCAGGCCGCGATTCTGAACATCTCGGCGTGCAGGTCTTCGAGTGCGGCGGCGTAGTCCTGTACGTTCAACTCACAGGGCGTACCTGGGAAGCGGTTTGCGGTATAGCTCATTGCGTCACTTTCATCATCAGCATCGACCTCAAGCAGCATCTCAGCGTGGGTCAAGTGCCATGTGTGTGCAGAAATCTGAGTCAGTGTCATCATGGTCATGTACTCCGGTACGTGTGGTAGATCCGGTGTGTGGGCTTGGTGGTGCCCACGGATCAATCATGGGCACTAACAAACCTGCGAACGGTAGTCCTTCCAGCATCTCTCGATGGCTTACGGCTTGGCGTTCGGCTCGCGTGGTCGTCGGCGCCTGCATGATTCATGTGCACCCAGTGCCCATGATGGTAGTAACGGCTCAATGCGTACGGTCATTCATGGTCTTGGGTTCACACGTCACAGCGGCAGGCGCTTGTGTGTGTGGTTACACAGGGCGCGCATGCACTTGCCTGTGATAGCCGCCTTTTTCGGGTGCGGTAGTTCCAGTCGACCGTGCAAGTCACTCTCATGACGCGGTCGGGACATGTTCCCGGCTGAGATGCGCACCCTGTGGTGCGGCTGCCTAGCGTTCGCAGTGTCAGCTGCTTAATCCCGTTCGGCTTTGATCCCGGCTGATCGGTGGGAGGGCTGTGAGGCGTGCTGCCCGTCGATCTGGGCGCAACCTTGACAGTACCCTCAGTCACCGTCAACTAGTTTCTCATAATCGGGCTGTTAACTCGGGCCATAACCGTTACTTTGCATTGGATACAGCACGGAGAATAATTATTACGGCATGTCTCAATGTACCCTGTGTCTCCGTCCTTGCCGCTCCCATCGGATACTGGCCTAATGTACCGCGTTGCGGGCATGCGGGTAACCTTGACGCGCACACGCGGGCACACGTGCACGGGCGCGACGTAGAACCGCGTAATTACTTATCGCGGTACCTTGGCGCGCCTGCGAGTGCGTACGTGGGTGGGCGCGTTGGTATGTCTTGGCGGGCAGCGGGCTGCAGGTCGGCTTTGAGTGGACTACCAGGCTCACATACGCGCCACTTGGCACCAAGTCGGTAAAAACAGATACGGTCGGAAGGGCGGCAATGCTACCGGGCGTGGGCTTGCGAGTACCTGCGCGTTGACTCCGGGCACGCGTGCGGTGATATGTGCGGGCGTGGGTATGGGCCGGGCGCTGCGTGCAGTGGGCTTGAGGTCAACCTGCAGTTACTATCGGGCGCGTGCGTTGGTTGGCTTGTGGCCTGTGGTTGCTGGGTTGGAGCGGTACTGAACCACCGTCGGCAGATGATCCACCTTGGCTACAGCCACCGCGAGGCCGTGCATGAAGTAACTACCGCACGCACTCGCAGTCAACTGACGGGCGCACTCGCCTGCCTGTGCCGGGCACCCCACCGGGGGAAGCGGGACGGTGTGTACGTAAAGTCAGTACCTCGGAAAATCTCGGCTAATGTTTTGGTCTCTGTAAGTGACTCCAAGCCAACTCCCAGTCAACCATCAGTCCTCCGCACGTACGGTCACGGGTGGAGTCGTTGGGTCAACTTGAAGCCCAGAGTGGGCCACCGCTTGTGTCCTGCCAGCAGCCTCACAGAAGCTGTCACGGGTATTTTAAAATAGGTCACTCAGGGATCTGCTATAGGCAACTTTAAGCTGACCCGCAGTTGAGCACTGGCCACTTAGATCACTGAACAGGTTCCAAAGTACTGGCTAGCAATAATGTCTCCGAACATTATCGTGTTCCGGCTATGCACCGTCGCACCACTTTTGACGATGGACGTCGTCATCACGTTTCCGGCATCGGTGACTTCGATGAACGATATACCGTCACTGCCTGAGATCGGCGTTACTTCATTCGATCCGTTGTTGCCCACCATATAAGCCTTGCCATTATCTTCGTCGATCACAAAAGACAACTTGAACTCATTGTCTATCGAATGCTTCCCGCCTTTATTGTCATTGTAGAACTCATAGATACAAGTAAACGTTATGGTTCCCGCTTTCGCGTCTGACAATGGAATCAGAGCAGTGAATATAAGAACAATAATTCTCAACACGATTGTCTCCCTGATAGATTCAAAGAGCCTGCGCCAAATATCGAGAGTCTGCGCGAGGCGACCTGTAGCCATCTCGGTTGATTCAAATCGTAACATCTACACCGCTGGTTTGGGGCACTTACACGGAGTCTTTCGCAGTCAAAGCGAACGAGTACGTACTACTCAGCGCCCGAGACCTAGATAAGCCCGCACGTTCGCCAAGTTGTACTGGTCATCAAAACGTGATCGAAGTGAAAACATGCGGTAACCTTGCAGCTGACTGGGGGATGTGATGGCGAACGACAACAATCGCGATGCCAATGATATGGTACTTGAGGATCATCTGATCCTTGAGTACCACGGCCCGGATGTCGAGGGCGGAAGCATGGAAGCCCGCAAGGTAGCTGCGCAGATCGTTGCGTTCAGCGACTTCTTAGATGTCGTCTCAGAGAGCGCATATGGTGAGCGCGCCCAGTTGCGGACAGAGGTGCAAGGCTTTCGCGGAGAGTCGTTTGACATTGACTTCGCGTATCACGTCGCAGGTCATGTTGCGACGCTTTGGTCAGTAGTTCCGACAAGCCCAAAGGAAGTTATCGACCTGATAAAGAATGCTTTCGCGTTGTGGCGACACCTCGGTGCAGAACCTCCCAAGTCCACTAATCATGCGGGAGGCAAGTCACAGTTGATAAACGTCGAGAACAATAACGGGCAGATACTTGCAGTCAGCAACAGCGTTTTCAACGTGGTAGCGAACCCAAAGGCGGGCGCAGCTGTCGGCACCTTTATCGGTGATCCGCTGAAGGCATCCGGCATTGACAGCGTACGCATTAGGTCTCGGCAAGCTGGAGACGAATCCCAGGTTTTAAAGAAAGACGGATACTGCTTTATACCTGTGGATGTCGAGCAGCCGCTGCCGGAAGCCGAGTTAGAGACGTGGCTGATCATTGAGTCACCGAACTTCAAAGAAGGCAATAAGTGGCGCGTGTCGGACGGTCAAAGCAGCTTTGGTGTTTCGATGGGGGATGATGAGTTCCTGCAAGAAATCGACGAAGGGGCAAAGAGGTTTGGAAAGGGAGACATGTTGAGAGTACGCCTGTTGATTCAGCAGTCATCCGCTCTTGGCAAATTGTCTGCGGAACGTACGATAGTCAAGGTACTGGAGCATAAGCGCGGAGCAGAACAAAGTAGGATGTTTGAAGATTGAACAACTGGGCATGGTGGAATGAAAAGGGTATCAGCGGTCGTCACCTATACAAGCTCACCTAAGGTATCGAGAGATGTGCTGCTCGCCCCCAAATCGAAAATGGTGGCTTCGACGAAAGGTGAGCTTCATGGCAAGCAGATTGCAGTTCGAGCAATCGCTCAATCCACGTCAATATGTGGTCCATCCGGCGACCTTGGAAGCTTGGCCAAGGTGGCTTGCTGGTATCATGCACTACTATGAGTGCAAACGGGATATCGTTCGTAGGCGTCCTAATCACTGTTATAGGTATGGTGATCACGGGCTGGGGCGTCTACAAGTCCGGCGTGGAGAGCGGCCAAAAGACCGATGAGATCTTCCGCCTGAACGAGGAGTTGCAATCCCAGTCAACTGGGGGTAACAGCATCTTCTATTTCCATGTCGATGGATTCGGTACGCCGGATGCGAAGGCTCAATTGGAGGTCTGCGGTGAGTACGCAATCCGGGATGCAACTATCGAGGTCTTCGACGTTTCGGAACGAGGTGATCCTGGGACAGGGAGCTACAACCCTCTCGACTATCCGCGTAAACTTCACACTGTACAAGCAGCGGTTCATCCCTACAGGTCGCGCAAGCTACGCGTATTTCCTTTCGAGAGCAATCCGACGAACGATTATTACAAGTACGTTGTTATCACGGACGCGACCAACGGCACGACACAACAAGACATCACATTCCGCCGCAAAAAGAGTGGCTGGAGCCAATCGTACGCAGTGGCTGCGGTGGATGACAACATGAAGAGAAAGGGATCAGTGTTGATAAAGTACTCGGATGAACCTACTGAGCCTCGGCCCAACCTAGAGTGCGGCAACAACCTAGAGTAACTACGTTTTATACCTTGGTGACTTGGGATGGGGATACACACTATGATTCGAACGGTATTGACTTGTATTCTGCTTGTAGGTTGCTCCACCCCAGCGACTCTCTATGTGCATTCACAACCACAAGGCGCGTATTTGGTCGAGCGGAGCACGGGTACTGCTTGGGGTACTGCGCCTATTGCGCTGTCATATCAACCCCATATTTTGAAAGCTCACCGAACGGCCGACGGCTGCTATTTGGTCAATGGATTTGATGCTCGTTGGGTAAGCGGTGCCAAGGCATCTCTCGACACGATCAAGTTATGCGGTAGCCCACACGGAACATATAACATTACTTTCTCACGCGATGTGTCGTTACCCGGAATGGACAAGGACCTACAGTTTGCGCTTCAGGTGCAAGCACTACTGGCTCAGCAGCAGCAGGCGGCAGCAGCGCAGACTCAAGCCTTGACTTCGCTATTTTCGACACTGTCAGCAACTCCATCCGTCTCGCCGACTGTCTCGTGCACCTCGCGACAAATAAGAGACACAGTACATACGGAATGCAGGTAAGACCCTGATATGTATAGGCAAACGCTTTCCGTAAGGACGAAAGTGAAATGTGCGGGGTCGACGATTGAAATCGTCATCAGTCGGACTTCTCTACAACAACTCCACCGCCTTAAACTTTTCATCCTCACGCACGCTTAAGTAGATTGCAGTCGTCTTGATGTCGGTGTGCCCCATGAGTTCTGAGACCACCGAGATTGCAGTACCTCGAAGTACTAGCTGAGAGGCAAAATTATGCCTAAGCTGGTGGAATACGACGTGCTTCAGTCCCGCAAGCTTGCGGAATGACTCCCAGCTGCGCTTAAAACTACGGACAGGAAACACGTAGTCCTTCCCGGATTGGTGCTCTCGACCGCTGACAGTATTCCAGGTAACTAACTGATCGGCTAACTTCTCGGAAATCGGTATACGGCGTGTGGTTGCCGACTTGGAATTTGTGCCACGCACGGTGATGATTCTCTCTTTCTCGTCTAAATCAGACCAGCGTAGTGACATTATCTCTCCGCGACGCATGCCGGTGTTGACTGCCACCCGGACAATGTAGGGAAGGTACGTAGGATGTGTGCGCTTCTGTTCCGTAGTGCCGAACAGAGCCATTGACTCCCAAGAGTTGAGAGCATCTGACAGCGACTTGAGTTCTTCTTCTGTTAGGTATAGGCGAGTCTTCTTCTTGTCAATCCTCGGTCGACTGACCGCTGACACTGGGTTCTTCTTCAGCATTTCCCATTCAACAGCCTTAGAGAACACACGGGAGAGGTCTCCCATGTGCCGCTTCACAGTCGCTGGCGCGTACTTCTTCATGGCCTCACCCTTATAGAGGTCAACCATGTGAGTGGTCACGTCTTTCAGCTTGGTACGCCCGATCTTGTGTCTGGCAAACTGGTGAGTCAGCCGCTTGATGGTTGCATCACCATCCTTGCGCTCAGCTATGCACCACGTCTTGAAGTCACCATCTACGAATGCCTTGAAGGTCACTGTCGATTGCTTGATGGTTACGTCCTGAACTTCAAGCTGGTGACGCAAATTCAACACAGCTTTGCGTGCATCGGCAACTGACAGCGCCGGGTACGTCCCGAGTTTCTGCTTGTTCTTCTGACCATGTTGATAGTACGGAGCGAAGAACACCACGTTGCCTGATGGGTTGGCTTCTACACGGAGGCCGTCTTCTTGAAGGGAGGTACGTCGCGCTGGAGGGTTGGCTTTGAGGCTGCGTATCTTTGCTTCAGTTATCTTCTTCGCCATAACCGTGAGTTCCGTATGATCCCTAAGTGCAGGTCACAGGGTACTGTCGGGTTCTACTGAAGGCAAGGCGCAGAGCGCATGGATACTAGGCTTTAAGGTGTCTGTGAGTTCTGAAGGATACCGACCCTGATCTTCGGAGGGCAGTACTCTATCCAGCTGAGCTACGGGCGCTTTATTTTCTGGTGCCACAAAAAATCAGGGTAACGGCCAGGTACCACATTCGATATCTGACCCTGTGCGACGACCTGATTCTACCGGTTTCGCCCTCTCGTGTACCATTCCGGAATCAGGATCGGCATCCTGCGAATCATGCAGAGCTCCTTATGAATGTTTTAGGCAACCTTGTTTTCCTGCTGTTCGGCGGTTTTATCATCGCACTTGGCTATGTGCTCGGCGGCATTTTGCTGTGCCTGACGATCATTGGAATACCGTTTGGCCTGCAGTGCTTTAAGATCGCGGGTGGCGTGATTGCGCCATTCGGCCGCGAGGTACGGGAGAAAGAGCCGCCCGGTGGAGTTATTGCAATTATCCTGAATATTATCTGGATCATTTTGCCAGGCCTCGAACTCGCGATCATGCACCTTTTCCTCGCCGCGGCCTTCGGTATTACGATTATTGGTATTCCGATTGCGCTGCAACACATCAAGCTGATACCGCTCGCGCTGCTGCCTTTCGGGCGGGAAATGCGTGATCGAAACACGGGTCAGGTGTACCCGTAACCGCGATTTTCGTGCCGGCCAATTTCGGCTTTTCTTGAACTATCTTCCCCGGTAGTATGTCCGACCCCGCGAGGGTGGGGCTACCCGTTTCGGTAGCGGATAATGCTTTATCTTTCTATGTTCCGGATGGTTTTTGCGACCAGCGTGATTGCTGGTTGAGCGACCGTCTTTCAATTGTAATTTAAGCGAGAAATCCAGATGAAAATATCAACAAAAATACAGCTTGCGCTCTGCTGCGGAATTTTTTCCGTCGCGATAGCCGGCACAGCCTCGGCCCAGGATCGGGCGCAAACCTGGGAATTCAATTTCGGCCTGTTTAACTCGGAATCCCTCAATGTCGATGGTAATCAGGGCACCAGTCTCGACGTCGATAGTGAAATCGGCTTCAACCTGGGCGGTGCTTATAACTTCACCAACCGGCTCGCCCTGGGATTTGACTTCGGCTGGGTTTCACCGCGCTACAACGCGACGTTCCTGCCAGACACCGGTTTGCCGTACCAAACCGTCAGCGCGCGGCTCGACGCCTTCTCGATTCAGGGCAAGGGTACGTACAACTTCCTCGAAGGTCCGATCACGCCGTACGTCGAACTGGGCTTTGGCTGGACGGACATCGATTCGAACATTATCGATGGCCCGGTGAATACGGGTTGCTGGTGGGATCCATGGTGGGGCTATATTTGCGCGCCGTTCTACGACACCTACAGCGAAACTGTCACGTCCTGGTCCGGCGCACTGGGTGTGCGTTGGGACATCAACCGTACCCTGGGCCTCAAAGCCTCCTACGGCCGGATCGACATGAATACAGGCGTCAACAGCGGCGACACCGAGATGGACCTGTGGAAGGCCGAAGTCGTCTGGCGTTATTGAGCGCCATCGTTCGATAAGTAGCAGGCTACACGCGGGGCGGCGACCGTGCTGGCACACTGCGGCTGCGGCCGCGTATGCCGGTGCGGGGCGCCGAACTCGCATCTTGGCTCTCCCGAGCGCCAACCTGGCCCACCGTTTTCGCTATACTCCGGCGCTTAGCGGACACGAATGATCGTTTGGGCAAATGGTTACGACGTCTCGAATTCTGATAACTTCACTTTTGGCCGGCTTCTTGTCGGCCTTTGCTGGCTGTGGCAGCGCGCCGCCGGCGGAGCCTGTGGCGGAACGGAGCCCGGAACCCGCGAGTACCTACTTTATCGGCACGCAGGCAATTTATGCGCAGCTCGATCAGGGGTCAGGCGGCAGCTGGACGTTGCGCACCGTCACCGATTCGGCCGATCCGCCGGACAGCGGTTTCCTCCTGCGCCTGAACGACCTGGCACCGGCCTTCGACATACGGCTGGCCGAATGCGCGTCGCAGATCTATCCGGCGAATCATCGCTGCAATCCCGCCCAGCCATTTCGCAACAAAGACGTTGGTGTAATGGACAAGATTATCAGCGGCGG
>DDIS01000147.1:18475-39404 GCA_002338615.1 Proteobacteria bacterium UBA1844
CCGCCGGTACTGGCGGCAAAGTAACCGAGATCTCCCGCACCTACGAAACCACGTTCGATGACGCGGCATTTAACCAGGCAGTGGATGAGGCGTTGATCAATACCGGCCTCGACAAGACGCGGCGTGAATTCATCAGCAACCTCGAGCGCTACAACACCTTGCTGGCGGGCAGCCGGGCTGCGCTCGATATGCGACGCCAGGAAGCGCTGGGGCGTTATCACCGTACCGAGCAGGTGCCACTTGATGTGCGACCCAGGATCAGTGGGCTCACGTCGTACTATTCCAACGACATCGATTTTCGCGACATCGTACACGTCGTGCCGCGCAGTACTGACACAGCGGATGCCATCGCCCTCAACCAGACGAGTATTCTGCCCTGCGACGCATCGCGCTGTGCCGAAATTGCGCGCGAGGCGCTGGAGCGGCTAGGCGAGGCCATCGACCAGTCGCGGGTAAAGCTGGATACGACGCTTGCCGAAGCGACTGCGCAATATGCCCTGCGCTGTGATGCAACATCGCATGCGGGTTACAGCTTTGTCCTCGAATGTCCCGCAACTGTCGCAATACCCGCAAATGGTGCCGCAGTGGTACCGGTGACAATGACGATCCTGTCACGGGACTTCGACAACCTGTATCCCACGTTTGAAATCTCTGACGAAAATCTCGCGGTAGCTATCACTGGCAGCGACGCGAAATTCCAGAACCTGACCGACAAGTACCTCGCAATTAACGCGCAGACGATCTATTACAACTCGCAGGTCCAGACGCGGACGAAGCGCATTGATCTCGCGCCCGGCGTAGGTACTACGCTGGCTATCGACGAGTTTGTCACGCCGGGCATCAGAATCGAATCCACTTATCGCCAGATGACGCCTGACAAAGCCGAACGTGCCTCGTTTCGCTTCGGCTTTGCAGCCCGATACAGGCTCGCCGGCGCAGCGGATGAAATTACGCTGTACAAACTTGATACCTTCAACGTAGGCTGCGTAATCAGCAATGGCATACGCCCTGGGTCCTGTCACGATATCACCCCGGAGGCCGCACCACCGGCAGGCACGGATGAGACTGTGCGGCAGGACGAACCGAGCGGTGCTACCAGCGACCGCTGACATCGCGAGGGACGGCTGAAATACCAATGGCCGTTTACAGCACGACCATCAGCTTGCCGTGGTTACCACCGCTGAACAGCAGGTTGATACCCTCGATAGCACTTTCCAGCCCGTCCAGTTTGTGCGCCCGGTACTTGAGTTTGCCGGCGAGGTAATAGGCCAGCAGTTTCTCCGACATCGCCGGTACTTCGTCCCAGTGATCCGGCATCGTAAAGCCCTGGATGCGGAGGCGTTTGCGAATGATATTCAGCCAGCTTGGGCCCGGTGCGGGCTTGTCGGTGTTGTAGTCGGCAATCATGCCGCAGACAACGATGCGCCCGTGCGCGTTCATGCGACTGAAAGCCAGGTGCTGCACGGGCCCACCCGTGTTTTCAAAGTACAGATCCACACCGTCCGGGGTTGCCTTCGCCAGTTGCTTCGCCAGCGTGTCTGATTTGTAGTTGATGGCATGATCGAAGCCCAGTTCGTCCCGCAGCCAGCTGCATTTCTCGTCGCTGCCGGCGGTGCCGACAACATTGAGGCCCTCGGCTTTCGCAATCTGTCCCACCATCGAACCCACGGAACCCGCCGCGCCCGATACAAGCAGTGTTTCACCCGCTTTGGGTTTGCCGATGACCATCAAGCCCTGGTACGCCGTAAGGCCAGGCAAGGCCAGTACGCACAGCACGGCTTCCTCCGGGATGCCGGGTGGCAGCTGTCTCAGGCCCGCTCCGTTACTCACTGCGTACTCAGTCCAGCCGATCATGCCGTGCACACGATCCCCTGCCGCAAAGGAATCGCTTTTCGACTCGACAACTTCGGCAATGCCGCTTGAGCGCATTACATCCCCGAGCTCTACGGGCGGTATATAGCTGTTCCGGTCTTCGCTCATCCAGCCTTTCATGGCCGGATCCAGCGACATGTGCGTTTGTCTGAGCAGAATCTCGCCGTCTTTGAGCTCAGGCGTTTCGAGTGTTACAAGCTCAAAAACATCCGGCGTGATGTTAAGCGTTGGTCGTTTGACGAGCTTGATGGCTTTGTACTGCATGGTCGTGGCCTATTTGGGTAATTGCGGTCAGTGTACCCAATTACCCTATAGCTGGCTGCGAATCGGGAGTATCCGGACAAAACCAACAACAAAGCGATCCCACCAGCTGGTTTGCGGTTCCTTCTTGTAGATTACTTCGGCACCGTCATTCAGTCCGCGCCAGCGCAGGTCATTCTTCTCATTCAGAAAGACTTCGTAGGCATTGGCTGGCAGCTTGTCATGCAGCAATTTCACATACTCGTCCGCCAACTCCTGGTTGCGAATAATGACGCCCATTTCGGTATTCAGGTTTACCGAGCGTGGATCGAAATTAAATGAACCAATAAAGATCTCTTTATTGTCCACCATGAATGATTTCGTGTGCAGTGTCGCCTTGGCTCCGCTTGCGGCAACGAGGTCGGCACTGATGACTTCCGCGTCTGGCCGCGCTTCGTAGATCTTAACCCCTGCCTCCAGCAACGGCTTGCGTGAGGGCGCGTACCCGGCATGCACGGAAAACTGGTTATTCGCCGCCAGCGAGTTGGTAATTACCGAGACTTCAACTCCTTTTGCGCGAAATTCCTTGATTAGTTTGATCCCTCCCTTACGCGGCACGAAATAAGGAGAAACCAGGAATATCTGGTGCTCTGCCCCGGACAGTTCTTCCAGAATCTGCCTGGAAATTCGCTGGCTATCGTCCGGGTTACCCTTCAGGCCTTTTTCGGGTGAGTCGTAAACAAGGCGATACGGCGACCAGCGATAGATGTCGTTGCCAGCTCGTGCAAACGCGGAAAATCGCTCGCCGATGGCCTCGGCATACTTCGTATTCGGAACATCGTCGTACGCGTCGGCCAGGCTCTTGCGCAGACGCACCAGGGCACCCTCGGGATCGTCGGTCGGTTTTGCGAAAGCGGCAACAGGGTACGCGGTGGGATGATTCCAATACAGGTCGAACATATTGGACACTTCGTTCACAATCGGACCGATCGCAACGACATCGAGGTCACCGAAATTGCTGTCTTCGCGTGCCGCGAAATATTCGGCTGCAATATTGCGGCCACCAATGATCGTGGCCTGGTTGTCGACAGTAAACGACTTATTATGCATGCGCCGATTGACGCGCTTGAAATTGACGATAGACCCAAGTGCACGGCCGGCAAAGCCGCGGTTGAACGGGTTGTAGACGCGTATCTCAAAGTTTGGGTGTTGCATCAACGCTTGCATGCCCGCGTCATAGCCGGAGGTGAAAACGTCATCGAGCAACAGGCGCACGCGCACGCCTCGGTCTGCCGCACGTAGCAACGAGTGCAGAAACGCGCGGCCAACAAGATCATTCTTGATCAGGTAGTACTGCAGATCGATGCTGCGCTCGGCGCGCTCCGCCAGGAGAATACGCGCCGCCAACGCATCGATCCCGTCCGGCAGGGCATGAAAGCCGGACAGATTCGGGGGATGCGCCGCGACGACGCCCGAATATTGCTGGCCAAGCATCGTGCTGCCATCGGCTGGCAGAGCCGTGGATGGTATGCGCGGATAGTTCGAGTCAACGCTTGCGCAGCCACCGAAAAATACGGCCAGCAGCAACACTGCGAGAACTTTGTGACAACTATCCCAACTATCCATGGGGCGGCAGTCTGCCACGCAGACACGACCGGCCACAACACTCCGGTGCTCGCGCGTTACTCCCGTTGCAGTTTAGTCCGCCCAACTGAACGTGGAGCCGCGCCAAAGCTGACAAGGAGCGCCAACAGCAGCAGGAAGCTCAGTTCGATGCCGATTGCACCGCCACCGCCGCTGTCGGCCTTGTCCGTGCCGCCACCACCGTTATTGGCTCCGCCCGAGCCGACCGGTGTACCACCGCTTCTCACATAGCTACTGATTGAGAGCATGGTTCTGTCGATAGCGAGGCCACCGCTCGAATTGAACAGCTCCACACTGAAATGCACGGTGTCATCGGTGAGCGCAATATCCCGAGTCGTGATCTGGATCATCTTGTCGGTCATATCGCCGTCCAGCCAGGTTAACGTGCCATTGGCTCCTACATAGTCCGCACCCGCCAATGCGGTTCCGTCCACCGTGCGAAAGTCGACCGACAGCGTGCCAGTACTACCCCCGGTTCGTCGAACCCGCAGATCGATGTTGCTCGCCTTGGTTGATACGGCGGGGTGGTGGGTTTCGCCCAGTCCGGCCCAGCCATTGCTGCCGGCCCCGTATGGGTCAATGCGCGCCAGGGCGAGATTGAACTCGGGATACCAGTCGTACCAGTCAACTTGCGAGCCAACGACAAGCAGCTTGCCGTCGGCCTGTTGCAGCAGGTTTGCGGCGCCCGCGACGCTTGGAAAATCGCGGGAACTGAAATCAACGATTGTAAAACCGTGATTGCCAAAGCCAGGATCGACGGCTCCCGTGGCCGGGTCAATTCGTGTGACCAGCATATCGAACCACTCATACCGTCCGTCGTTATTCTGCTTCGCCTGTGAACCAGCAATAGCGAGCATGCCATCGCCCATGAGCAACATCGTGTTCGCCGCCGACATTTCTGCCGCAAATACGACCACGCCGTTCGTGCCGAAGGCCATATCGAGAGCCCCTTCCGGCGTCAGGCGATAAACAACGCCGCGTCGCCAGTTTGCGCGCCACCGGGTACCGGTAATTGCCAGGTGTCCGTCCGCCAGCAGCAGGCAATCGTCGATTACAAGCGAATCCTGGCTTCTTTCAATAAATATCATCCCGTCCGTACCGAATGTGGCATCGCGTAATCCATTCGCATGCAGCCTGAGCACCAAAACGCCATGCGCAGTCGAATCTTCGGATGTGGATGTAGCGGATCCGCAAGCCAGGAACTTGCCGTCATCCTGTTGTACCAGAGTCGCCAGGTAGGCATTCATGCCCTCAACGTCAATTTTGCTCAATCCTGGCGTGGCAGCCTGGCCGAAGCTCGCATCTGGCAGGCCATCCTTGGTATAGCGCGCCAGCACTATCGCCGGCTGTGATTCCGGTTGCAGTCCTCCTGAGCCGGTCCTGCGCAGTTTTCCCGAGCCTGAATTGCCCAGCACTACTATTCGGCCATCTGCCTGCAGCAGAAACCTGCCAAACGTCTCGTTGACTCCACCCTGGTCCAGCATGGTTCGACCGTTGCTGCCGAAAGCCGGGTCCAGCGTGCCGTCGGGCAGGTATCGGGCGAGCAATGCAGACGCATGGATAATCCATGTCGAATCCGTTTCCTGGGACCCGTAGCTATTCATGACTCCGGCGACCAGCAGCTTGCCGTCGGGCAGCAAACTGGCTTCGGAAACATCCAGGTGGTCATCGCCGAGGTCCAGCCGCAGCACGCCTTCGTCGCCGAAGCTCGCATCCGGAGTGCCGTCGTCGTTGAACCTGATGAGCGCATTTTCCTGGATATAGGAATCGGAACCGAGCGCCAGGAGCTTGCCGCTCGGGGGGTCGACGAAAACGGTTACGCCGCGCAACTCACCGAGTTCGTGGTCACGCAGCAGGATTCGCCCGTGGTCGCCGAACCCTGCGTCCAGCTCACCGCCCGGCGCACTGAAAGCGGCGGTCGCCCAAGCGGCGCAGGCCAGAACGAAGGTAGACGAGAACCATCGAGCCATTGTGCAGAAATTTTTCAGTGCGGATCGAGCCGCCGCGGCTGGGGTTTTCATCGCAGTACTCCGTGGTCCCTGAGCGTGGAAATGCAGGGCATCAGGATCATTCGAAGCGCCCACCAGGGCCATGGAGAAAAGATAGAGAATATCTGTAGCTTTGATTCAGGCTCGTGCCGGATGACTTTCAATGACCGCACCGCACGTCAGCCGATCCCGTCAAGCCCGCAAGGCAGCAACAATAGTGGGGCCGGTTGGGCCACCTCCGGTGCGGTACCGGCCCTGTTGTGGATTTAGCGCGTGTTTGTTGGGCGGGCCAGGAAGGCTAGAAACGCAACCCGAATCCAAACTCATAGGTGGCCGGGTAGCCGGGGCTCGACTGTATGAACACCTGGGTGAAATAGTCTTCGTCCGTCAGGTTGCGGCCGGACACAAACAGATACCATTTTTCGCTCCCTGGTTCGAAGCGCATGAACAGATTGAGGAGGCCGAAACCCTCATGTGAGAAAACCGGCAGGTTCTCTTTTGTATAGAAAAAGCCGGAGCGATAGTTGTACTCGATACTTGTGGTGAGATGACCGTCACCAGGCAAACTCTGCGTGTAACCAGCGGCGGCTGTTATGGTCCACGCGGGCACTCGAGCGAGCTTGTTGCCCGACAAGGTATCGCCCGTTTCGTCGTTCTGGTATTCGACGAAATCACGTTTTGGCAACCAGACGACACCGCCGGAAAGACTTAGCTGGTTGTTGACTTCGAAGCTGCTGGCAGCATCGATTCCGTAAATTTCTGCTGCGGCTGCATTGTCGACTTCCGCGTGTATGTTGCCAACCTCCAATATCACCGTGTTGACCTGGAGATTTCTGAAGTCATAGAAGAAGGCACTCGCGTTGAGCGTCAGGCGCCGCTCCAGCCACTGCGACTTGATACCCGACTCGTAGGCGAGCAGCTCCTCGGGCTTGTAACCGTCAAAACTTCCGTTCGGCAGCCGATCGGTCGTGACACCGCCACTTTTGAAGCCTGTGGCTATGCTGGCGTATACCAGCAGATCTTCGGTAGCGGCATATGCTGCATCGAGTCGCCAGGAAACATGGTCCCCGTCATAGTCCGCGACGGTCAATGCCTTGTTGTCACGTATTCCTGCGCCTATATCGGATAGGCGGCTATTTTCGTCGCTGTACCTCAGGCCGGCGGTCATGCTCCAGCGATTGCTGAGCGGCAGCGTCGCCTGTCCATAAACTGCAATTGCCGTATTGTCCGCAGTCGAAGACCGGTCGTTTTGCGGCATCGGGCTGGCGACCGATGGCAGCAGATAAAAGTAAGCCGACACATCCGACTTGAAATAATAGGCACCCGCAATCCAGTCGATCGCCGCATCCGTTGGCGCTGTTAACTGGAATTCCTGGCTCCATTGCGTGTGTGTATCAGGACCGATCTTCCGGACGCAGCCGATCAGGTCCGGCAGCCCCGCACAGTCATCCTTGTCGTCGACTTTGCTCTCTGCATAGCCGCTGATCGAGCGCAGAGTTGCAAAATCGAAATCGTAAGCGGCATCGATACTGACAATGTCATTGTCCGTTTTCAGAAACGGATCGGCCAGCGTCACGGTGGTCAGTTGCAAGTCATCCGGGTCAGGCAAAAACAGGGGATTCGGCAGCCAAAGTTCGCCGCTCGCGCCGTCCTCCGTAATATGCTGAGCGACGAGGTCCAGGCTAAAACGATCGTTTAATTTGACCCTGAGTGAGGCGCGCAATCCATAAAAATCCTGCTCGGCAAACCGACGGTTGTCAAACGTATTGCGTATGAAGCCGTCGCCTTCCGAGGCTATGAAAGCGAGCCGCAAATCTGCTTTCTCCGACGGTAAATTAACGAAACCTTGCACTCGTAGCGTATTGAAGCTGCCGTACGCTGCCTCGAGTTCTGAACTGAAGCTGTCCCCGGGCGCACGCGAGATGAAGTTGATCGAACCGCCGGTCGAATTTCGACCGTACAGAGTGCCTTGGGGTCCCTTGAGTACTTCGATCCGGTCGAGATCGAACAGCCGCGCGATCGCCAGGTCGGCTGAGCCCAGGTAAACACCGTTTGCATACGAGGCAACCGATAACGAAGACCCGCCCTGGTCGGCTACGCCACGCAGGGAAAATCCTGCGCCGTAACCACCGAGGTTGTTTACAACCAGGCCCGGGACACTGTATTGCAGCGAGAACAAGTGGCTGAGATCTGCTTCGTCCAGGTATTCCCCGGATACGACCTGCACGCTGACCGGGACGTCCTGCAATCGTTCTTCGACTCTGCGCGCCGTGACCACGATTTCGTCGAGTGCGGGCATATCGGCGAACGATACCGATACGAGCACGGGAACCAGCGCCGCAACTGCCAGTTGGCTCGCTATTGATTCGATTGACATTTGTGGGCGCCAGTGCCTGCGTGCGGACGCTACGCGTCGAGAATAGGCTCAAGTTCAGGTCTTGTCGATAGGCTCTCGGGCACTTGTAGCGACCCTTAGGTGATGCCGGCCAAGCTGCTAGACTGCGAGTCCAAACGAGAACCGATGACTGGACAGGGGAGTCTTGGGATCGTGGCCTTGGAAACTGAAACCCGGCACTACTATTTCGGGGAATTCGAGCTGGATCTCGCGGCTCGCCAGCTCCTGTTGCGTGGCACACCGGTCCATCTCGAACGCCGTCCGTTCAACTTGCTGGTATTGCTCGTGACGAACGTAGGGCAGCTCGTTTCGCGCGAGGAGGTGATCGAGCAGCTCTGGCCGGCAAATGTGATCATAGATTTCGACACGGGTCTCAACACGCTGGTACGCAAGGTTCGAAAAGCCCTCGGCGATTCCAGCGAGACACCGCAGTTCGTTGAAACGGTCGCGGGCCACGGTTACCGATTCATTGCATCGGTTGCACAGGATAAAGCGCCGGCTCCGATGACGGCCGAGTCACCCGTAATACGGCGGCCGAGGCCATATTTTCCGAAGTATCTGGGCGCTGCTGCTGTGCTGCTTCTCAGTGCCGTTGTAATCGGCACCTGGTACGCAGGACAGCGGCAGCCCTCGCACACCAGCATCGCCGTATTGCCATTCGAGAATCTGACGGGTAGTGACGAGTTCGACTATCTCGCGGCAGGGCTCGCCGAAGAAACGAGCCTGTCTTTTTCTCAAATCGACTTGCCAAACCTGCTGGTGATCGGTGTGGTGTCTACCGAGGCGTTGACCACCTCCGTGCTGCCTTTGCAACAGGTCGGCCGGGAGAACAATATTGATTACATCGTGCAAAGTTCGTTGCGTCAGGATGGCCGGCATATCCGGGTCAATTCCCGATTGATTCGTGTGAATGACAGTGCACAAATCTGGTCTGCATCTTTTGACCGGGAATTGACCAACGTGCTTGGCCTGCAGCGCGAACTCAGCATTGCGATTGCCGAGCAAGTACGGCAGCACCTGTCACCGGATGTTGCGGCGGCAATCGACCACCGACAAACGCAGAATCCGGAGGCTTACCAGCTGTACCTGAAGGGGCGCTATGAGTGGACACGATTCTCGCCAACATCGGTGCCGCGGGCGATACAGTACTACCAGCAGGCCGTTGCAACAGACCCGGGCTATGCGCTTGCGTGGGCCGGTATGGCACATGCGCTGATTACCTCGACGGTGACTGCGGCGACAGGCGTAGAGTCCGTTCGCGAGGCTTCGCTACACGCCCTGCAGCAGGCATTGGAATACGGACCCAACCTTGCTGAAACACAATTGGCGCTTGGTTCCTACTATTTCTTCCTTGACCGGAATTTCGCGGCAGCCGAGGAAGCCGCCCGGCGCGCCGTGCAGCTCGACCCGAATAGTGCGATGTCGTACATGTTCCTGGGAATCGTTCTGTCGACGCGTGACAATTTTATCGAAGCCCGCGCCATGTTGCGCAGAGCGCGAGAACTCGACCCCCTGTTTCCGCTCATGTTTGCAAACTCGGCCAATGTTTCACTGATGGCAGGCGACACCCAATCGGCGCTCGAATTCGCTACCCAGGCCATAGCAATTGACCCGGAATTTTGGGTGGGTTACCAGCATCTTGGCAATGCACTCCGTGAGACTGGTCAGCTTGACGCGGCATTGCAGGCCTACACTGAAGCGGAAAAATTGTCGGGAGGTAACGCGCAGGATTCGATTGCATCGCGAGCCTATACGCTCGCAAAACTTGGCCGCGAAGATGAGACGCGTGAGATTTTGGCAGCGCTGGTTTCGAGGTCAGCAAACCAATACGTGCCACCCTATTCTTTCGCCGTGATACACGCGAGCCTGGGGGAATCCGATACCGCTTTTGAATGGCTGGAGCTGGCGTTGCAAGAGCGTAGCGGTTGCTTGGCACGGTTCACCAGCGACAGCCGGCTGAAGTCCTTGCAGTCAGACCCGCGTTTTGAGCCTCTTGCGCGACGCGATGCCTGCATGCCGTCACAGACCACCCTGCCAGATACATTGGTACCCGAACAGGACAGATCGTTGTCATCCACTCAGTGACTGAACAACAAGTAGCCGCCGATACCCATCATCAATGCACCGGAACTCCGGGCAAACACGAAGCCAAACGGGGCAAGCTTCTCCAGTAAGACAACAACTGTCAGGCCGGCGATCCAGACCAGGTTCATGATGCCACCGACGAACAGCAGCAGCATCAGCAGCCAGCAGCAAGCGACGCAATAAAGTCCATGTACGAAGCCCATGCGCATAGCGCCTGTGCGCCCGGCCATCCAATACCGGGAAATAAACTCCGCCGGTGAGCGGCAGTGCTTGAGGCAGGTATTTTTTAATGGCGACAACTGGTAGATGCCGCCCGCAATCAGGAACATGCCCGACAACGTGCGGCTCGTGCTCCACATCAGTATCGCGTGCAGCAAGCCTGCTTGCTCAAGCGACCATTGCAATAGCGTTGCCAGGACGCTGAATACAAGCCAGGCGAGCAAATAACCACACCCGAATTCTGCCGCCGGTATTGCCGTACCGGTCATCTGAGCTTTTTTGCTGGCGTGTCGACAGACGCTCGCATACAGCAGGATCGTCGGAGCGGCACTCGGAATCATCATTGCAATCATCATGGTCCACCACATCATGATCATGGTGATCCAGTAGCTTGTATCCCACGGCGCAGCGGTACCCCAGGAATGCAATGGCGGCGGAAATTTCCAGGTGCTCATCGCCGCTGCGCTCATGCCGGTCCCGGACCCGCTGTACAAGTACCACCAGCAAAGCAGACAGATGACAAGCAGCCCGAAGCCGGTGATCCACCGATCGCGGCGAAGCAATGCCTCTGTATGCGTTAGCCGACTCACCGCAAGCTGGCTAAGCGGCTTTGCTTTTGACGACCCCGTGATTATTCAGATGAAGGCGCGCAAATTGTGCGTACGAGTCTTTGTGCGACATTGCTATCGGTCCGCGTGTTTTGAATGTCGCGCTGCCCATCTCCGCCAGCGAGTACTCAAAGCCATTTGGCAAATCGATTCGCACACGATGCTCCTCGCCGGTGACCGGATTTCGTATGGGGACACCGGAACTTTCAGCAATGCCGTCGACGAAAACGCGTCCAGTTCGGGCGTCAACGTCGACGTCAATTTCGATCGCTTTAAACTCCGGATCGAACACCTTGGCCATCGTGCCGGCAAAGACGTTCCAGATCGTCGCACCAGGATCCGTCTCGTTGCCACTCAAGATGGTTAACAGTGCCTGTCGCTGCGCATCGTCCGCTTTTTCGTCGATAACCATCAGCGCCTTGCCGCCACCTTCGTGAATCGGCCCCGGCCACCACATAATCCCGACAGCGCTAAGGCCATCGAGCCTGGTCGTACCGAAGTTTCCTTTGACGATGTGAAAGCCGGCCATCGCTTCGCAGTTGCCGTTTGTCGGCAGCGCATTGAACTGGCACGGACAACCGTAAGCACAATTACAGGCTACGAGCTCGTGTCCTTGAATTTCCCAGGGCGTCATCGTTGCATCCCCCCTCGTGGATAAATCGAAAGGGCCGGCGAATGCGGCCCCCACCGTAATCAGCTTGCCAATTTTATCACAAAGCTGCGAGTGGCCGGGGCGGCTATAGGCAGGTGGCTACTGTCTGTCACACCATTACGCTTGCCAAACCGGTTCCGGCAACAGCGTGGCCGCGTCCGTGTTTCGTTTCGGCCCGAATCGAAGGTTATACTCTGACCACCCACCTGTTGCGGTCCCTGCCAGTAGTTCCTATGCATGTAATTGTTCTTGGCGCCGGTGTTATCGGAGTTACAACGGCCTACTACCTCGCTGAGCGCGGCTATGACGTCACGGTTCTGGAGCGTGCCAGTGACGTTGCAAGCGCGACCAGTTTTGCAAATGCCTGCCAGCTTTCCTACAGCTTCACCGATGCGCTGGCGAACCCGGCATTTTTGCGTCAGCTGCCCGGCCTGCTAAGCGGCAAGGATCATGGCAGCCACATTCGCCTGTCCCCGGCACTTGCGCGCTGGGGCTTGCACTTTCTTCGCCAGTGTACGACCCGGCGAGCGCGGGATAATACGCTTGGATTGCTTGCGCTGGCGCTGCGCTCACAAAGCTTGCTCGAAGAAATCCGGAAAGAGCTCAGTTTCGACTTCGGCTACCGGCCGGCGGGCAAACTGGTATTGCTCGGCACCAACGAAACCTTCGCTGCCGCGCTACCGGCAACGGAACTCAAACGCGCGCATGGCAGTGACGCGACAGTAGTGGACCGGCAGGCAACGATTGAGATAGAACCTGCGCTCGCGCACATCAGCAAGGACTTTGTCGGTGCAATTTATTCGGCAGGCGACGAGCTTGGCGACGCACGCCTGTTCAGCAGGGGCTTGCAACAACACCTCGAACAAAGTGGACGGGTCCAGTTTGAATTCGGTGCCAATATTCAAGGCTTGCGCATGCGGGGCCAGAGGGTAAGCGGTGTCGACACGACGACCGCGTATGAAGCGGATGCCGTCGTAGTGTGCCTTGGTGCCTGGAGCGAAGCGATTCTCAAACCCTTGCGGATCGATCCACACATCTACCCGGTGCGTGGTTACAGCGTAACGCTACCGCTTGGCGCGCACCCTCCGTCCGTCAGCGTCTCCTCCATCCGCGAGCGGATCGTGTTCAGCCGCATCCATGACACAATGCGGATTGCCGGTTTTGCGGATTTTGCCGGCTTCAATACCGGCAACGACACGCATCGCATCAACACGCTGCTGGAGGTTGCCCGCAACGTCGCGCCGTATGCAGCCGACTACGCGGCCGAGGACACTCATAGCTGGGGTGGCTTCAGGCCAATCACACCGAGTGGACTGCCACTGGTGGGCAAGACGCGATTTGATGGCCTGTACCTCAATGCGGGCCATGGCATGCTCGGTTGGACGCTTGCCTGCGTATCCGCACATGATGCGGCCGAAGCCGTGGCCGCCGGCAAGTCCTGATGCGATCGTACGCACGCGCTTCATGAAACCGCTTTTCTGGATAGTATTGTTGTCGCAGCTCGCCGCCTGCGCGTCGCACCCGGGGCCTGCGCCTACTGCGAAGGATAGCCCTGTATTTGATATCCTCGTTGTCGGCGGCACTGTCTATGACGGCGGGCTCGCCGCTGGTGTGGTCGGCAATATTGGTATCCGGGACGGCTATATCGCCACACTGCATGCGGACGCTGATGCAAAGGCCCGAACAATCATCGATGCGAGCGATTTGATCGTCGTACCTGGTTTTATCGACCCGCACACGCACGCGGGCGCGGATTTGCTCGATCCCGAGCGCAATTCCAATCTCAACTACCTGATGCAAGGCGTCACCACCGTATTTATCGGCAACGATGGCGGTGGCTTGCCGGGCGGGGCGACGGTGCTGGCAAGTTTCGAAAACCAGGGCATCGGCACGAACCTTGCGTTTTTTTCGGGACACGGCTCGATCCGGGAAGCCGTGATGGGGCGCGATGACCGCGCGCCGAACGCCGCAGAACTGACGGCGATGCAGGAACGGGTTGCCGCGGATATGGAACTCGGCGCGCTCGGACTCTCGACCGGTCTTTATTACGTGCCTGGCACCTACGCCGGGACAGATGAAGTCGTTGCACTCGCAAAAGTAGCCGCCGCAGCCGGTGGCGTCTACGACACGCATATACGTGACGAGAGCAACTACAACATCGGCGTGCTGGGCGCTATCGCGGAGACCATCGAAATTGCTCAGCGCGCAGCCATCCCGGTGAATATTTCGCATATCAAGGCATTGGGTCAGGATGTCTGGGGCCAAAGTGCCGACATGATTGCCCTGATCGACGCGGCGCGTGCCGAAGGCGCGCTGGTTACGGCAAACCAGTATCCCTGGCGTGCATCGGGAACACGCTTGAGTGCCGCACTGATTCCACGCTGGGCGCTGGCGGGCTCGAAGCAGGAGGTTGCGAATCGCCTCGTGGACCCTGATCAAGGTCCACGGATCCGGGCGGCAATGAGCGCCAACCTCAAGCGCCGTGGCGGCCCGGCATCCCAGCTCATCACCGGGCCCGGCAGCCCGTACCAGGGTAAGTCGCTCAGCGAAATCGCGGCCGAACAAAACGTCGATCCGATCACCGTCGCCGTCGAAATCATCATGAGTGAGGATCCGCCGATCGCGTCGTTCGTCATGCAGGAGGACGACATACTGCGACTCGCGGTCCAGCCCTGGGTCATGACCGGCTCGGACGGATCGCCCGGCCACCCGCGCAAATTCGCGACCTACCCGAAAGCCTGGCAGCAACTCGTAACGACCGGACTCCTCACCACCGAACAATTTGTGCACCGAAGTTCGGGACAAGTGGCGCACACGTTCGGGCTGTGCAAGCGCGGCTACCTCAAGCCCGGCTACAGCGCGGACATCGCCATCATCGACCCGGCCGGCTTTATTGCCAACGCCAGCTACCAGGCGCCCACCAAACTCAGCGCAGGCGTGCACTACCTGATCGTCAACGGGGTTGTCGCTATCGACGAGCAGCACTACGCCGGCGAGCTGCCGGGGCAGGTGTTGCGGCACCACGGTTGCGACACATCGGTCGCCCGGGATTAGAGCTCGAAACGCGACGGGCACTGACAATTCATGCTTACTAGAATCCTGTTGCGAGAAGGTCCGTCGAGTCAATGGTTGTTGTTCGAATCGCCGCGGGATGTTCTCTTGGCGGGCAACGTCACCGCTGTTAAAGAGACCCTGGCAGAGATCGAGCGACGCGTAACAGAAGACAAGCTGTTTGCTGCGGGCTACATTGCATACGAAGCGGCACCCGGCTTTGACGAGGCGCTCAAGACGCGGCCGGGGGGACAGATTCCCCTGCTGTGTTTTGGCCTGTTCGATGCGTGCACAAAGCTCGATGCGTTGCCGGAGGCGTCCGGTTCCGAGCCTCCTGACACACGTTGGAAATTGAACGGCACAAGAGATCAGTACCGGCACGCGATAAGCAGGATCAGGCAACATATTGCGCGTGGCAACTGCTACCAGGTCAACTACAGCCTGCGGCAAACGAGTGCGTTCGCAGGCGATGCGTGGCAGCTGTTCCTGCATATCGCCGCCGATGCACCTTATGCCGCATACCTCGAATTCGAGGAATTCGCCCTCGTGTCCGCCTCACCGGAACTGCTGTTCCGCCTGGACGGGGATACGATTCATTGTCGGCCGATGAAAGGCACTGCGGCACGCGGTATGACGCTGGCGGCAGACCGCGTCGCGCGGCATACGCTGGCCAATTCGACCAAGAACCGGGCCGAAAACATCATGATCACGGACATGGTGCGCAACGACCTCGGCCGTGTTGCAGTGTCGGGATCCGTTACGGCGAACCCGCTTTACGCACTGGAAAAATACCCCACACTTTGGCAAATGACGTCGACCGTTACCGCGACCAGCAACGCCGGCATCAGCGCAATCATGGCGGCACTGTTTCCTGCCGCGTCCATAACAGGAGCACCTAAAGCCGCAAGCATGGCGATCATTGCCGAACTCGAGGACACGCCCCGGGGGATATACACGGGCAGCATCGGCTATTTCGATTCGAAGCGCCATGCGACATTCAATGTTGCTATTCGTACGGCCGTCGTCGACAAAGCCGGCAGCACGGCAACATACGGTGTGGGTGGCGGTATCGTCTGGGACTCCGAAGCCGACGATGAATACGAAGAGTGCCTGAACAAATCGCAGGTCCTTCGATCCAGCACCGGCGCGCAGCACTTCCAGCTCCTCGAAACCCTTCGCTGGACACGCGAGGATGGCTGTTTCCTGTTGTCCGAACACCTCGACCGCCTGCAGGACTCAGCGGAGTACTTCGACTTCGCGTGCGACCGGGCCGCGATCGAACAAGAGTTTGCACATCTCGGCACGACGCTCACAGCGGGTCGCAGCAGGTTACGTTTAACGCTGAATCGAGCGGGTCAATTTTCGATTACACATGAAGACCTCGCAATGACAATCAATGACTCCGGTTACCGCATACGGCTGGCAGCCGGGCCAATTGAAATCCACAATCCGTTTCTCTATCACAAGACAACCCACCGCGAAGTATACGAGCAAGCGCGACAGTCGGTTGCCGATTGCGATGATGTTCTGCTTTGGAACAAGGAAGGATTCATCACTGAAACGACGATCGCGAATGTGCTCGTTGAAATTGACAACAAGCTCGCAACGCCACCCGTTGAGTGCGGCCTGTTGGCCGGAACCTTGCGCCGGTATCTGCTGGACGAGGGCAGTATTATCGAACGAAAAATACACGTCGATGATCTCGAACAGATGGAGACCCTGGAACTGATTAATTCTGTGCGCGGCAGGTTCACGGCAAGCTTGTGCCATTAGCAGTTGTGCAACCAGGTAAGCCACCGCAAGCCGGGCCAGCGATGGTATGGTGTGCGGCGAGTCGAGCTGCGTCAGAACAAGATACCGGGAATCGAGCCAGAGAAAGCCATGACTGAAGCGACGAACAACAACAGTGCCGCGGGCTTGTTCGACGCGCTCAAACGTTATGCCTGGGTCGGAATTCTGCTCTTCTGTATTGCGATCGGCTGGTATGCAGCCAGTGTCGATCATGCAGAGTTTGCGCTGCAGAAGCACTACGGCGCGTTGTCCATCCTGCCAGCCGTGGCGGCTCTCGCCATCTGTTTCATTACTCGCAACGTCATACTTGCCCTGTTCATGGGACTTGTAGTTGGTGGACTGATTACAACCGATTACAACATTGTCCAGAAGTTCCTGATACCGAGTATCGGCACACCCCGGTACGCTGAGATCCTGCTTGTCTACCTGTGGGCGCTCGGCGGTTTGCTCGGGCTCTGGAACCGCAATGGCGGCGCCTGGCACTTTGCGAGCTACATCTCTGAAAACTTCGTCAAGTCCCGCCGTTCCGCGATGTTTTTCACCTGGCTCATGGGCATGCTGTTCCACCAGGGTGGCACGATCAGTACCGTTCTGACAGGCACGACCGTCCGTCCGGTCGCCGACCGCGAGAAAGTCGCACATGAAGAACTCGCTTACATTGTCGATTCGACGGCATCACCGGTTGCTACCATCATCCCGTTTAATGTTTGGCCGGTGTACGTCGCCGGCCTCATCGCCATTCCATCACTCAGCCAGTTCGTACCCGATCGTGATGCGGGAGTGAGCCTGTTCCTGCATGCGATCCCGTTCAACTTCTACGGCTGGTTCGCAATTCTCTTTACGCTGCTGTATGCACTCGGGCGTATGCCCTATGTGGGCCGGAGGATGCGCGCTGCGCGGGAACGCGTACTTACCACCGGCGAACTCGATCGACCCGGCGCCGAGCCCATGATTTCCAAAGAGCTCACGACGGTCAATATCGCACCGGGTTACACGCCGTCGCTGCTCGATTTTTTTATCCCGATCGGCGTCCTGATGAGCGTCGCTATCGTGCCATACCTCGTCACCGGCAAGCTGATGATCTTCGAAGCCTTCAGCCTGGCGCTGGTGAGCGCAGTCATCCTGTCGGTGTTACGCGGCATGAGCGTGAAGGACGCGTTCGATGGCCTGGTCGAAGGCATCAAGGGTGTTACGGTCGGCGCAATCATTCTTGGGCTCGCCGTAACCCTCGCGACGGTATCGGAAACGCTTGGCGCTTCTACCTGGGTGATTGAAGCCAGCGCGGCGAATCTCACGTCGGTTCCCTACATCCTGCCCGGCCTGCTCATGCTGATCTGCATGTTTGTCGCGTTTTCGGTTGGTTCGTCATGGGGCACCTACGCGGTCGTGTTTCCTATTGCCCTGCCACTTGCATTTGCAATTTCGAGCGACCCTGTTTACGTCTCGCTCTCCTTTGCCGCGATCATGGGCGGCGGCGTGTTCGGCGACCAGTGTTCACCGATTTCCGACACGACGATCCTGTCCGCGCTTGCTTGCGGTGCGGACCTGATGGACCACGTCCTGACACAATTGCCGATGGCGCTGCTGGCTGCCGGAATTTCCATCGTCCTGTACACGGGCATTGCACTCGCGATTATGTAGCCCGGAATGTTTTTGCATTGTCCGGGCGCGGTATGGAAACGCGACTGGTAGCCGCCGTCACATGTTATATAATGCCGCCCACCCTCAGACACGTTGCACCGGAGCAGGATTTGAATCGGGACCAGAAATTTTTTGACAGGTACTCACTGGTTTTAGGAGTCCTCGCGGCCATTGCGCTTGCGCTTTTGGTGCTGACGCTGAAAATCGCGGATCTGACACAAGGTGTTTACATCCAGGACATCGAGGAGTACCAGGCGGCCGTTAACAAACGGATTCAGCCGTTGAGCGACGTCTACCTGCCCGGTGAGCAGCACACGGCACCCACACCGGTTACCGCGGCGGCAGCCCCGGAACCGGTTGCCACTGTCATGACCGGGCCGCAGGTCTATAATTCTGCCTGCATCGCCTGTCATGGCACGGGGGTTGGCGGTGCGCCCAAGGTCGGCGACAGCGCAGCTTGGGCGGCACGTATTGCACAGGGTATTGATGTGCTGCACAACCACGCGATCCACGGCTTCACCGGCTCAGATGGTGTCATGCCGCCGAAAGGTGGCCGCATGGATTTGTCCGACGCAGAGGCAGAAGACGCGGTTGATTACATGGTTGAGCAGTCCAAATAGCTCACTCGCAGCCGGGCGCCTGTATCCAGGCACTCGTCAACGCGCATCGCCCTGTCCCGGCTTTGTCACAGCCAGGCCTCGCATCGCCAATGCGGCGGCAAGCTGATCGGCACGAATTGCGGCGGTGCCTGCCAGATCGGCGATCGTTCGCGACACCCGCAGGATCCTTTGATAGCTCCGCACTGACAGTGCGAACTTGTCGGCTGCGTCATCCAGCATTTGCCAGCCGCGCACATCGAGCTCGCAGTGCCGGGCCAGTAGTTTGCCGGCCAGGCGTGCATTGCTGGTTCCCTGGCGATGTAATTGCAGCGCGTGTGCCGCAGCAACGCGCTGTTGCACTTCTCTGCTCGTCTCCGCCGCCGGTGACGGCCCGCGCAACAATTCCGGTGCCGGACGCCCTACTTCGACTTGCAGGTCAATGCGATCGAGCAGCGGTCCCGATATGCGACTGCGGTAGGCACGAACCCTTTCGGCGCTGCAGGCACAGTCACCGCGCAAGTCGCCAAGATAACCACAGGGGCAGGGGTTCATCGCGGCTACGAGTTGAAATGCCGCGGGAAAGTCATTCTGGCGGCGCGCGCGTGAGATTGTTATCTGGCCGGACTCGAGTGGCTCCCGGAGTACTTCGAGTACATGGCGGGAAAATTCAGGCAATTCGTCAAGAAACAGCACGCCATTATGTGCTCTCGATACTTCTCCGGGACGCGGATCGGACCCGCCACCCACCAGTGCCGGTGCCGAGGCCGTGTGATGCGGCGCGCGAAACGGACGCAGCCGCCAGCGTTTCGCGTTGAAGGGCATGCCAAGTACTGAATCGATCGCTGCAGTCTCAAGTGCCTCTTCCTTGCTCATAGGTGGCAGGATTCCCGGCAGGCGCGCTGCCAACATGCTTTTGCCGGTTCCGGGCGGCCCGACAAAAAGCAGGTTGTGACCCCCGGCTGCAGCCACTTCGAGTGCATATTTCGCGTGCCGTTGACCGCGCACATCGGCGATGTCCGGAACCTCTGCGGCGGCTGGCTCAGGTTCAACGCGCAATGCAGGCGTGATTGCCTGCACGCGCCTGAAGTGGGCACACACGTCGAGCAAGCTGCCGGCGGCGTGTACCCGCTCACTTACCAGCGCTGCTTCGGCTGCATTTTCACGGGGCACAATAATATTCCGGGCGTCGGCGTCGGCTTTAAGCGCGGCACACAAGACACCGGGTACCGGACGCAACGCGCCATTCAATGCCAGCTCACCGTAGAACTCGAATGAATCCAGCAAGGCGGCTGGAACCTGCTTGCTGGCGACGAGGATGCCGAGCGCAATCGCAAGGTCGAATCGGCCGCCCGACTTGCGCATGTCGGCAGGGCCAAGGCTGACGATGATGCGCTCGAGCGGAAACCTGAATTCCGAACTCAGCAGAGCCCCGCGCACACGATCCTTGCTCTCGCGCACCGCCGTTTCCGGCATGCCGACGACCGAGAATGCCGGCAAGCCACCGCTTAAAAAGACCTCGATGGTCACGGGCGGCGCCGTCGTCCCAATCTGCGCCCTGCTCCGTAATATCGCTACGCTCATGCTGGCCCTCCCTGGCCTGGGCGTACGAAGATTGCAGCGCCGCGAACGGGGCGGGCTAAGTCACTCTATTGCCTCGCGTGATTGCACATCGCGCTCAGCGTTTTTCAAGATCCGCAAGCCGCTGCTCAAGTGCTTCCAGCTTCGCCCGGGTCTTTGCAAGTACGGACTCCTGCACTTCAAACTCTTCACGCGTCACCAGGTCGAGCTTCGCAAGCCCGGAACGCAACACGCTTTTGAAATTGCCCTCGATTTCGTCGCGCATCGATTTCAATCCACCCGGTACTGAATCGGCGAGTTTCGCTGCCAGATCCTCCAAATCTTCTCGTTTCATACAAGCTTGTTCCTCAAGAACCCCAATGTGCGTCACGGGATATCGCGTTTAATTGCCGCACGGTCTGCAACTATAAATACGCCTGATCTTAAGTCCACACCAGTCGACTTTCTCCGCGGCTTCGCTGCTTTCCCGCGTTATTTATCGGCACGGGTTTACCAAAATAGTGCACGCAGCTTTGTGCATGCGCCACCACGGTGGGACGAAACCGGCGTCGCAATCGCGCCGGGGA
>DDIS01000169.1:0-6039 GCA_002338615.1 Proteobacteria bacterium UBA1844
GCAGTCGGCACGCTTACCGGCAATTCGGCCGGTGGCGGCACGGCGCTTGTACCCGCCGCCAGTGGCGCTGCACTGTCGGGTTCGCGGGCAGCACTCTCGGCCCTGGCCTCGTCCGCTGGTGCGGTCTCAGCCCCTGGCGTGGAGTCTGCCCCGGGTACGGACGCAGGCTCGGGCTCGGAACTGTCCGCTATTGTGCTGTTCGCACCTGGCACCTGTGGCGGGGCCTCGCTCGGCTCCGCCGCCGTCAGGGGCTCCCTATCGGCAACCTGCTCATCGGCAACCTGCCGGGCCCAATCGGAATGCACGAATCCGGTGCCTCCGTCAGGCAACCCGACTTCCAGCCAATCGTCCTTCGCATCGACGAGCGGGAGTTTGTCGCCCTTCGCGAGGCGGCCTACAACGTCAGCGCTGGCAGAGGCCGCTGCGCGGATATTGACATACGACGTAACACGGTCCGTGGTTTCGACATAATCGGCCTGGACGGCCAATGGCAACAGAATGACAAACAGCAATGACAATCGACTCATGATCTTCCCCAGTGGTATCACGAAGACTCTTTGTGCCATGTTCGGGCAGGCAATGGTAGTCTTTGCCGCATGCAGAACGCCGCAAATGGTCGCATCAGTCAGGGCCTGACGGTCCGCAGCCATCGGCACCGCCTGCCCGGTCGCGTTTCCAAACCACATGCGCTGTAGCAGTTTGCGCAATACAGGCATCTGACAAGCTATGAATATTGGAATGTCCAAAAAAGTACAGCCACTCGTCATGGCGGTACGCAAGTTCATCCGCGAGCGCGTCGAGCCCGTCGATGCTGAATTTCTCGCGGAGGTCGCTGTTGGCGATCGCTGGAAACTCACCGACCGGCAAAAAGAAATACTTCACGACCTGAAGTCCGCAGCAAAAGCGGCGGGCCTGTGGAACTTCTGGCTGACGGACAGCGATCGCGGGTACGGCCTTACCACGGTCGAGTACGCCTATCTCGCCGAGGAAACGGGTCGTGCGTATCTTGCCGCGGAAGCTTTTAATTGCAGCGCACCGGATACCGGCAACATGGAAGTGCTCGAACGCTATGGCAGCGATGCACAAAAAGCGGAGTGGCTGCAGCCTTTGCTCGATGGCGAGATTCGCTCCGCCTATGCGATGACCGAGCCCGACGTCGCATCGTCCGATGCGACCAACATCGCGACGTCGGCTGAGCTTGAAGGCGATGAGTGGCTCATCAATGGTGAGAAAACCTATATATCGGGTGCCGGCGATGAACGATGCAAGATCATGATCTGCATGGTGCGCACCGACCCGGATGCGGGTCGCCATGCGCAGCACTCCCAGATTTTGATACCTATGGACACGCCGGGCGTTCAAGTCGTGCGCGGCATGCAGGTATTCGCGCACGACGATGCGCCGCATGGCCATATGCATATCCGGCTCAAGGAAGTTCGGGTACCGGCCGGCAACATCATTCTTGGTCGCGGCCGCGGGTTCGAAGTTGCACAGGGTCGTCTCGGGCCCGGCCGGATTCATCACTGCATGCGTGCGATCGGTATGTCCGAGCGCGCCCTCGAGCTCATGTGCCGGCGCGCTTTGTCGCGGACAGCATTTGGCAAGCCGATTGCAAACCTCGGCGGCAACCATGACGCGATCGCGAACGCACGCATGACGATTGACATGGCGCGACTGCTTACCTTACAGACTGCTCATGTCATTGATACTGAAGGTGTATGGACCGCACGTACCTGGATCTCGAAAATCAAGGCAACGGTACCGAAGGTCGCGTTGAAGGTCATTGACGATGCAATTCAGATGCACGGCGCGGCGGGTTTGTCGCAAGACTTCCCGCTCGCAGACATGTACACATCCGCGCGTACGCTGCGGCTGGCCGACGGCCCGGACGAAGTGCATCGCGTGGTCGTCGCGCGCGACGAACTCGGCAAATACCGGTAGGCAGCCGGCAGGAACAGCTGACATGCGTGCATTGGTCTGCAAAAGATACGGCTCGACCGACGAGCTGGTCATCGAAGAATATCCCGACCCGGTGCCTGCCGGGGACCAGGTGGTCGTCGACGTCGCTGCCGCCGGTCTGAATTTCCCGGACTTGCTGATTGTCGCGGGCAAGTACCAGGACAAGACGCCCCCGCCTTTTGTGCCTGGCAACGAGGCCGCGGGTATCGTTTCGGCGGTTGGCGCGACAGTCAGTCGCTTCAAGCCTGGCGACCGTGTCATTGTCCTGCCTCGTGGTGGCGCACTTGCCGAGAAATGCATCGCCGACGAAAGCAAGATTGCACCATTGCCTGGCTCCATGACATTCGCACAAGGCGCCGGCTTCGGAGTGGTTTACGGGACCAGCTATCACGCGCTCAAACAACGGGCGCAACTCGAAAGCGCGGAGACGCTGCTCGTACTGGGTGCCGCCGGAGGCGTTGGTATTGCGGCCGTGGAACTTGGCAAAGTACTGGGAGCAAAGCTTATTGCGGCGGCGAGCAGCGACGAGAAGCTCAGGTTCGCGACAGAGGCCGGTGCGGACGAAACCATCAACTACAGCAAGGAATCCTTGCGGGATGCTGTCAAGACCTTGACCGGCAATCGCGGAGTGGATGTCGTTTACGATCCTGTCGGCGGGGAGCTTTCCCTGCAGGCGTACCGAAGCCTCGCCTGGCATGGCCGCCACCTCGTGGTCGGGTTTGCGGGCGGCGATATTCCGGCGTTTCCTGCCAACATCGCTCTACTCAAGGAAGCAAGTGTGGTAGGTGTCTGGTGGGGAACCTGGCTCGCAAAGCACCCCGATGAACACCGGCAGAACATGCTCGAGCTCGGCGCCTGGGCAGCCGATGGCTCGCTGCAGCCAAGGGCCAGCGAGATTTTTGCATTTGAGGACTTTGCAGCGGCGTTTCGCCGTATTAAAGAACGCAAAGCACTCGGAAAAGTCGTTCTCAGGATTTCGAACCAGAACCTGTCTCATTAATATGAGCGACAGATTTTTCACCCGAACCCTACACGAGGCAGGTTAATCCCGAATGAGTTTTCTACTTAGTATCGTTGCACTGTTGGCCGGCCCTTTCATCTATGGCTGGGGACGCCAGCGCCCTGTAGCCAAGGAAATGTTGAACGGCTTTATCCTGGTCGCCGTTGCCGGCATCGTGTGCGTAAACATCATACCCGGAGCGCTGGATGCGGGTGGCTTGTGGGCCGTCGTGGCGCTTGCCGCCGGTCTGCTATTCCCCGTGCTGTTTGAAAAGTCCTTTGCGCACTCGATGCACCGGGCGCATACCTTTGTTGTGGTGTTGGCGGCCTTCGCACTCATTGTGCACGCGTTGATCGATGGCATCGCGTTGCTGCCCGAGGCCAATGCGTCGCTGAATGCAGCCGGTGCGCGAACTTATCCCGGCGATCTAGGGTCTACGCTAACTGATCCACTGGCGCTCGGGGTCATCCTGCACCGATTGCCAGTGGGCATGGCTATCTGGTGGTCAGTCCGGCCGAACTTCGGACCCCTGGCGGCATTGTTTACGTTCGGCCTGATCATCGCGGCGACCGGTGCAGCCTATGTCTACGGTGCCCCGGTGGTCGAGCTTGCCGAAGCGCGAAGCCTCGCTTTGTTCCAGGCATTCGTTGCCGGGTCGCTGGTACATGTAGTTGCGTTTGGAGTCAGTCACGATCATGAACACAATGACGAAGTTTTCGTACCGGTCGACAATTGGGGATTTCGCGTCGGGCTTCTGCTCGGCATGTTCATCATATTTGCCGTACCACACATCCACTAGAGTTGTATTGCTCACTTGATTCACACGGATTTCAAACAATGCTACGAATTCTTGCTCCGGCAACGCTCTTGACTATGCTCGGCAACAGCCTGGCTCTCGCGGAGCCAGACCCCTATTTGTGGCTCGAAGACATCCAAGGGGAGCGAGCGCTCGACTGGGTTCGTGCACACAACAAAACCACACTGGGTGAATTGCAGAATTCCAGCGTATTCGAAGAACTGTATGACGAGGCCTATGCCATCATGACCTCCGATGCAAGACTGCCAACCGGCGAGTTAGTCGGCGACGAATTTCACGAATTCTGGCAGGACAAAGATAATGTGCGTGGCGTATGGCGGCGTACGTCGATCGGGCAGTTAAAAGCGGGCAAGCCCGAGTGGCAAGTGGTACTGGACATCGACAAGCTGGCCGCTCTCGAAAACGAAAACTGGGTGTATAAATCGATCAACTGCGAGGGCGGTAATCGCGGTCATTGCCTGTTGGAATTGTCACGCGGCGGCAAAGACGAATCCGTTTTTCGCGAGTTTTCCCTTGCTGACCGGACCTTCGTCGACGACGGCTTTGTTGTGCCGGAGGCCAAGACCAACGTGGCATGGGTGGACGCCGACACGCTGGTGGTTGCGACGGATTGGGGCGCTGACAGCATGACCCGGTCCGGATACGCACGTGAAGCCCGACTCTGGCGACGCGGGACCGACCTGAAAAAGTCGACGCCGCTCTTGAGGATTGATTCCGAGGACACCCTGCTCGCGCCACAAACTTACAGCAACAAGGGAAAAAGCTATTCGTTTCTCGTCCGGCTCTTCGCTGACTGGAATGAATATGCGGTCGTGCCGCTCGAAAATGGCCGTGCGATGTCGTCGCTGCCTCTGCCAAAACGCATCTTGCCGCACGGCGTCGCAGATGGTCGACTCATCGTCGGGCTCAAGGAAGACTGGTCGAGTAAGGGCGGCAATTTCAAATCGGGCGATATCATTGCCCTCGATCTTGTGTCGCATGAGACAGAACTTGTGTATTCGCCCGGTGCCACCCAGGCCATTGACGCGGTCAGTATTGGCGCCGACTGTATTTATCTGCAAATGCTGGACAATGTTCGCGGTCGCATCAAATGCCTCGACCGGGATAATACGGGCTGGCAGGCAAAGGATATCGCGCTGCCGGACAACGGTGTCGTAAAACTGGTGGCCACCAGCGGCAGTCGCAATGATCTTTTCGTAAGTTTTGAAAGCTCGGTACAACCCAATACGCTGTACTACGTCGCTGACGACGACAAGATCTCGACGGTTGCCGAACTGCCCGCGATGTACGACGCGAGCAACGTCGTCATTCGCCAGCAATCTGCCACGAGCAAGGACGGCACCAGGGTTCCTTACTTCCTGATTGGGCGAAAAGACGTACTGGCCGCGGGCGATGCGCCAACCATTCTGTACGGCTATGGTGGATTCCTGATCCCGATTCTGCCCGTCTACTACGAGGATCCTTCCCGCCCGCAACACGGAGCGCTGGCCGGCAAGCTGTGGCTGTCCCGCGGCGGCGTACTGGCTTTGTCAAATATTCGCGGTGGCGGTGAATTCGGTCCAGCCTGGCATAAAGCCGCCTTAGGCGAAAAACGCCAGAACGCCTTCGACGACTATTACGCGGTTGCCGAAGACCTGATTGCCCGGGGCGTTACGACTTCGAAAAAGCTCGGCGCTCTCGGCCGCTCCAATGGCGGACTGTTGCTTGGCGTCGCATTGACGCAGCGGCCGGACCTGTTTGCCGCGATGGATATCGGCGTGCCGCTACTCGACATGCGACGCTATAACCAGCTGCTCGCAGGCGCGAGCTGGATGGGCGAATACGGTAATCCTGACGTACCGGCGGACTGGGAGTTCATCAAGCAATACTCCCCTTACCAGAATCTCAGGGAGGGTGCCGATTACCCGACGGTATTCTTTTACACGTCCACCAAGGATGACCGCGTGCACCCGGGTCATGCCCGCAAGATGGCGGCAAAACTCGGCGCGATGGGCTATGACTATTTTTACTACGAAAATATGGAAGGTGGCCACGGCGGCACGGCAAACCAGGAACAGCTGGCCATGCGCACGGCGCTCGAGTTCACCTACTTCATACGCATGCTGATGCCGTCAGTGTGGGACCACCAGGCGAAACGCTGATATCCACAACGGATCTCAATCAGCTGCTTACGCTATTGCGAAGCGAGCGACCGTGCAGCCGACTGCAAATATTGGCAACTCGGATGTATAGAACTGCAGCTCGCCTGGCCCGCCAGCGGCAG
>DDIS01000169.1:6143-8348 GCA_002338615.1 Proteobacteria bacterium UBA1844
CCGCCAGCGGCAGCTGCCGCGGCGATGTAGGTGCGTATTTCGAAGCCACCCTGGCCTGCGTCTCGATAGGTTTCCTCATCGGAATACGATAACAATGCCTCTTTGTCCTGATACATCAGGCGATCCAGAAACTCCCGGTCCCACTCTTCATTGATTTTTCCCGAGTCCGGGGTCGCAGGCCAATGCGAAATGCCGCCCGTGCCAACCACAGCGATTTTTTCAGGAACAGAGTCCGCCGCACGCCGCAGGGCCTCGCCAAATGCCCATGCACGATGCAGTGGTGTCAACGGCGGCCCCTGGCAATTGATATTGACCGGGATAATTGGCAAGTCATAGTTTGGCGTCAAAAAATGAAGCGGCACCATAATACCGTGGTCAAACTTCCATTCTTCGGCATACGCCGTGTCGACAGTCTGCATGATCTCTTTAACCAGTCGCACTGCTAGATCCGCCGCACCCGGCACCTCAGTTTTTGCAATTTTTATCCAGTCGGGGTCTTCGATCGGGCCGACATATTTTTCGCCCGTCCCTACGCAAAACGCGGGCATGTTGTTCATAAAAAAATTAGCAAAATGTTCGGCCGCGATTACGATCAGCGCCTCGGCGCCGGAAGCCTCGACTTCCTCACGTTGCCGATCGAGTTTCGCGTAGAACTCATCGCGCTTCGTCGTGTTTTTTACCAGATCCTTGCGTCCCGTGATGCCCGGGGCATGACTTAAGACGCCTGCGTAAACGAGACTCATCAGCTTCGGTCCTTGCCTTCGGCCGTGAAGCTTTCCCCACCGCCTGTCATTGTGTACACACCCGCACGCACCGGTCCGTATTTTTCGATACCGGCGCGCATCTGATCCAGGTAGTCGAACCATTCAATACCAAGAAAAGCCGCATAGTGCATCAGTATTTGCCCATTCACTCCCAGCACGTAAAGTAAACCGATGTCGCCTTCTTCAAGCGCGGTTCGTTCCTCTTCGTTCAAATCAAAATCACTCATGAGCCCGTCGAGATCAGAACGATATCGATGTTGCGCACTTTCGTCCCGGTTGAGCGTGTAGAGAAACTTCTGCAGGTGATAAAGGCTCAATTGCGTTCCCCTTATGTTCCCAGCTGCGGCACGCTATGCGTACCCATGGCGACGCATATATTCTTCGTCTCCATATAGAACTCAAAACTGTAGTCACCACCATCGCGGCCAATGCCACTCGCTTTCATACCGCCAAACGGAGCCGGCAGGTGCCGATTATTCTCCGAATTGACCCAGATCATGCCGGCATCGAGTTTTGCCGCCATGCGGTGACCGCGACCAATGTCATTGGTCCAGATGTATCCGGCGAGGCCGTACTCCGTGTCGTTCGCGATTGCCAGCGCATCCTGCTCATCCTTGAACGGGATCACGGTCAAGACAGGCCCGAAAATCTCCTCCTGGGCAATTCGCATGTCATTGCGGGCATTGGTGAATACGGTCGGCGTGACAAAATTTCCGGGGCCTGCCATGGCCTCGCCGCCAATCGCGATCGTTGCACCATCTTCACGCGCGAAGTCGAAGTAGCTGCACACTTTTTTGCAATGACGATCGTGCACGAGCGGTCCGACCTCGGTCTCCGGGTCCAACGGGTTTCCGACTTTGAGCTTCGCCACGCGTTCGACGAGCTTCGCAGTAAATTCCTTTTCGATCGACGCCTGCACCAGCAGTCGACTGGATGAGGTACAACGCTCGCCATTCAAACTGTAAATCATGAAAACGACGGCATCGAGTGCGCGCTCAAGGTCCGCATCGTCAAACACGATGACTGGATTTTTCCCGCCGAGTTCAAAATGCACGCGTTTTAAAGTGGCAGCGCCCTGCCGCATAATATGGCTGCCCGTTTGCGATTCGCCGACGAACGCAATGGCCTTGATCAGCGGGTGTTCCGTGAGCGACTTGCCCGCCGATTCGCCGAGGCCCTGCACACAATTCAGGACACCGGCGGGCAGGCCTGCCTCGTGCGCAATTTTCGACAACATCATGGCCGTATAAGGCGACCATTCGGCCGGCTTGTGCACGACCGTGCAGCCAGCCGCCAGCGCCGGTGCGATTTTCCAGGTCGCCAGCATGAACGGCGTATTCCACGGCGTGATTACGCCGACCGGACCTATGGGCTGCCGCACCGAGAAATTGATGTGTTCATCGGCCGGTAGCGACTGCCCATCGGCGGCCGCCGGCGCCTG
>DDIS01000169.1:8454-8946 GCA_002338615.1 Proteobacteria bacterium UBA1844
CGGCCGCCGGCGCCTGGTCCGCAAAAAAACGAAAATTTGCCGCCCCGCGAATTGCCGCCTTGCTCATGAACCTAAGGGCCTGCCCCGAATCGTAGCTCTCAACCAGGGCAATTTCCCGGGCATTGTCGACAATGGCGTCAGCAACCCGGTGCAGAATTTTCTTGCGCTCCTTGCCTGGCAGTACCCGCCACTGATGAAACGCGGTATCCGCCGCCTTGCAGGCAGCATCAATATCGTCCGCATTGCCTGAGGCTACTTTACCGATTACGGTGTTGTCGATTGGTGTGGTGACTTCGAAAACCTCGCCCGAACGTCCGGCAACTTCCTTGCCGTCGATAAAATGTGGCAGCGTCTCCGTACGGTACTTCTCAAGTAGCTTCTCGAGTTCCTTCAGGTTCTTGTCGAACTCAGTCATTCGTAAATTCCTTCGATTATTTTTTGCAGGTACAGCAACCTGCCGTGATTCCGGATCGATCGCGGCAGGATGCCGCT
>DDIS01000169.1:9017-25320 GCA_002338615.1 Proteobacteria bacterium UBA1844
GTAGGAGCGGCATCTTGCCGCGATCCACTGTTAATCGCGGCAGGATGCCGCTCCTACGGGCCTGTTTTGCGCCTGATTTTAGCGACAATTTATTCACGCACAGTCAGTTAGAGCGCCGCGCCATATACTCGCGGATATTGCCCTGCTTCCAGCGCGTCTCGGGATCGATCTCCTGAATTTCCAGCGACAGCGCCATGGGGCGTTTCTCGTACACTGAATTGACGGTGGTACGAAGCGTGCGAAACAGGGTTTCGCCGATTCGCTTGCGAACATCGAGCGATCGACCCTCGGCGATGCGCAGAGTCACGTTGATAAACGTGTTGTCGGGGTGCCCATCCGCTATCTCGTAGAAATCACGGCGCACGGCGCGGGTGCGAATGCCACCGATCGGCAGGGCCTCGATTCCTATGGCCGACTCGTGCATGGCCGCAACCAGGCGACCGATGTCAATTTCAGCGTCAAGATTACTCGAATATTCGATAGTAAGGTGCGGCATTGAGCTTCTCTTTGCAGCAAGAGTTGCGGTCGTTGCTGAACTGATTGAAATCATTTAACGTGTTAAGTATACTGCGGACGACGCTCGTGGGCAAGTGCCGGAACTGCGGTACCTGCCAACAGTCCTGCAGCGACACTTAAATCAACAGGAAGCAACGAAATGCAAGAACCCGACCGCCTGAAAGGCTCCATGCCCCCTGTCGCCACGCCCATTCGTAACGGCAATATTGACTACGGTGCCTATGCCGGGCTGGTCGAATTCCAGGTGGCAGAGGGCTCCCACGGAATCCTTGTCAATGGCACGACCTCCGAGCCCTCCACGTTGACGATGGCGGAGCGCAACCGGCTCGTCGATATTGCCATTAAGACTGCCGCTGGTCGTGTTCCGGTGGTTGCCGCGACTGGCTCACAATCGCTGGCAGAAACCGAAGAGCTAACGGCGCATGCCATCAAAGCCGGCGCGGACGCGCTTTTGATCGTCACGCCTTACTATATTCGACCGCCGCAGCGCGGGCTGGTTGAGTACTACCTCAAGCTTGCGGCAAACCATGACACACCATGGATGATTTACCACATTCCAGGCCGGGCCGGTGTCAGCATGAGCCTCGATTCGATGAAGGAAATTCGCGACAAGTCGGCTAACTTCGTGGGCATGAAACACGCCGTTAACGACCTTGGTTTCGTCACGGAGTGTTTCGCGGCTCTTGGCGATGATTTCAAGGTTTTCGTCGGGCTCGAGGAGTTGTCCTTCCCGATGATGACCATCGGTGCATGCGGCCTGATGAATGCAGTAGGCAACTTGCGTCCGGACGTTCTGGCCGAGATGTGTGAGGCCGTATGGAACAGCGACCTCAGGAAAGGCCGCGAGCTGCATCAACGATTGCTCGAAATCAACCAGTCCGTATTCTTTGATACCAACCCGATACCAATGAAATACATGATGAAGAAACTGGGCCTGATTCCGACTAACGAACACCGCCTGCCGATGAGCCCGGCGACCCCTGATCTGGAACGTCGTCTTGATGGCGTTCTCGAGCGTGCCGGACTTTTGCGCGAAGGAACAGCGGCATGAAATTTCTGAGCTTTTTGCACCAGACCGGCAGTAGCTTTGGCGCTGTCGTTGGCGATACGGTCATCGATCTTGGCGCGCGACACCCGGGCCTCTCCGACCTGCGCGATGCAATACGCGCCAACAAGCTCGGCGAACTGGCCAGGGAAGCTGAGCGCGCGGATAGCGATTTTTCGCTCGCGGATATCGAGTATCTGCCGACCGTGCCGAACCCCGAGAAGATCATTTGCATTGGCGTGAATTACGCCAATCGCAACAAGGAATACAAGGATGGCTCGGACCTGCCGGAATACCCGAGCGTCTTCATGCGCACACGCGAATCCCTGGTCGGGCACCGGCAATTGATAATGGACCCGCCGGAATCCGATCAGCTCGACTACGAAGGCGAAATCGCCATCGTCATCGGCAAGGAGGGACGGCGAATTGCCGAGGCGGATGTCGGGAAACACATTGCCGGCCTGACCATCATGAACGAGGGTTCGCTGCGAGATTTCCTGCGGCACGCGAAATTCAACGTAACGCAAGGCAAAAATTTTGAAAAATCGGGTGCGCTAGGACCATGGCTCGTAAGTACGGATGAGCTCGACCCGCTGGGTGAGCTCCAGGTCATCACGCGCGTCAATGGCGAAGAACGGCAAAACGATGTGACATCGAACCTGATGTTCCCGTTTCGCTATCTCGTCAGCTACTTGTCCACTTTTTATCGTTTGCGGCCCGGCGATATCATTGCGACCGGTACACCGAATGGTGCTGGTGCCCGCTTCGATCCGCCCAAATACCTCGTTGACGGCGATGTCGTCGAAGTCGAGGTACCCGGCATAGGCATCCTCTGCAATACCGTGCGTACGGAGACGGTGTGAGCAAGTCCGAGGCCAGTCTCAACAGTCGCTCGTTACGTGACTTCCGGCATTCATTGCCGATGGAGTTGCTGAAAGCAAGGGAAGCCGCAATGGCACGCTTTCGACCAATGCTGCGTACGTTCGGACTCACGGAACAGCAATGGCGGGTACTGCGAGCACTTTCGGAATTCGATGCGCTCGATGCCAGCGAACTCGCCAAACGCAGTTTTCTGCTGGCGCCAAGCCTGACACGCATATTGCAGCATCTGGAAGCAAAGTCCCTGTTACGACGCAGCTACGATGACAACGACCAGCGACGCCTCGTAGTCGAAATTACGGCTGCCGGCCGGCGCCTGTTCGAACAGGTTGCGCCGGAATCCGAGCAGTTGTATTCGGGTATCGAGGAGGAATTCGGTAGTGAACGACTCGAACGGATGTACGAGTTGCTCGCAGACTTTTACGAGGTCCTTGGCACCAACTGATGCGCAGCACGCCCCGCGAACCAGGAAAAGAGTCCGGCACCGTCCCAACAAACAGGCACACCCCACAACGCTTTCGCTGGAAGCGCAACATTGCACTGCTTTTACTGCTCCTGATCGCGGTATTTCTTGGTGGACTTATCTGGACTGTCAGTGCCGACCACACGCACCTCAAAGACAACGCCGAAAACCTGCTTGGCGAACTTCTACAACGCGAGGTAAGCATTGACGGCGCACTGCATGTACGTCTTGGGCGCAACATTAACCTCGACGCGACGCGTATACGAATTGCATCAACGGATTGGACACGGGAACCCGAACTGCTCAGCGTCGACCGATTGTCAACGTCGATCTCCCTCTTCTCGCTGCTCTCGAACGAAGTCACGGTCGATGTTCTGACGATCTCCGGCCTCAAACTGTTCCTCGAGCGCAACGCGGACGATGAAGACAACTGGAGTATTCCAGCGCTCGACAGCGCGTCGACCGACACTGAAAAGCCCGCCGCCCGGGCGCATATCCCGGTGCGGGTCCGGCAGCTCTTGCTGTCCGACTCGAGGGTCGAGTATCGGTCACCGAAACGGGACAAGGCACTTACCGTAAGCATCAATACGCTGACAGAGGCGATTGCGCCAGACCAGCATATTGCGCTCATTCTCAACGGCCGTGTCAACGACACGCCAGTTGCGCTCAATACGACAGTAAACAGTATCGAAAATTTTAACGCACTCCGCGATGTCCGAATTGAGTTTTCAGGAAATCTTGGGAAAGTTGATTTCGGCGGACAGTTGCAATTCGATGATTTGCTGAAGCCGGCGCGCCCTGTTGCAAACGTCAAGCTCCACGGTCCTGACTTCGATTACCTGGCCCACGTACTCGGACTCACGCCAGTCTCGCCCGGTCCTTTGACCTTCGAATTGCAAATCGAACCTGAAGATGCACAGATGCGAGTCAAGCTTGCCGGTCAATTCGGTGAATTCGAAATTGGCGCAAGTGGTACGTTCGACAATCTGCAATCGCTGCACGCCGGCCAGTTGAGCGTAAATGCCGACGGGCCGAATGCTAACGCCGTGGCCACGGCATTTGGACTCGAAGGGCTGCCGGATGCCGCGTTTACGGTGCAGGGCGAATTCAAGAAAACAGGTGCCACGGTCGAGTTTCGCGACACCCGTGTTGTGCTTGGCGACACAACGTTGACTGGCGACGCAACGTTCGCCAATTTCCCGCATACCAGCGGCGCAAGCGCAGCGGTTGTTCTCAAAGGCCAGCACCTCGAAAAATTTGCATCTCTGACCAGGCTTGACGACAAACTTGCGGGTCCGTTTGACGCCACTCTCACGCTCCAGGGACACGACAACAGAGCCGCAGAATTCAAACTGCTCGGGACGCTGCCGGCGGGAACGTTATCACTGACAGGGCAAATTGTGGACGCGGCGGGACTTGCCGGGCTGCCAACCGCCCGCCTGCAATACTCGATATCGGGCCCGGACCTCGACCACTTGCTGCCACCACAGTACCGGCGGGAAAGCGGCCCGGCGCAGCCTTTCAGGCTGTCGGGCGATGCGAGTGTCGACGAGACGACTGTTGTATCAAGCGCGACCGAGTTTGTACTTGGCAAGACCACCGCTACAGGTACTTTGACAAGCCGCCGCGCCGCTCCGCTCGACGGCGTGGATGCAAAGATCCACCTGCAATCCAGCGACCTATTCGCGTTTGTGTCCACCTTTACCGAAATTGATGGTCCGGACGATATACCACTGACTTTGCAGCTGGATGCCACGCTGAACGACAAATTTTTAAGAATTATTGAACTGGAGGCGCAGTCGCAAGGTATCTCGCTTACCACGAGCGGCAATATCAAGCGCTCCCCAGGTTTTATCGGCAGTGCACTGACGTTCAAGCTTACGGCAAGCAATGCGAAGACACTTGGCGCACTCGCCGGTTTGACGCTGCCACAGGAGTATCTGTCGGCATCCTTTCAAATGGACAGTATTGAAAACGAACTGCAGATCGACGATCTGCTCATTCGGCTTGGCAAGAACGAATTTCAAGGCACGCTTGCGGCAAGAGGCGGTGAGAAACCTGACGTGCGGCTGAAACTGCATTCACCCGTGCTCGACGTCAGCGCTTACTTCGACAACGGTCCCGCTAAAAAAGCAACAAAGCAGGCGAAGAAAGGCGAGCGCCTGATTCCAGAAACGCGAGTGCCCATGGAACTGCTACAAGGTGCCAATGGCCGCTTTTCGATTACGATCGATAAATGGCTCAATCACCATCGAGAGCTATCCGACATATTGGTACATGGCGCAGTGCAGAATGGAGAGTTGTTGGTTGACGATTTCCACCTCACGGGCGAATTCGGGGGCACCTGGCCGGAAGTCTCAGTCTGCGGCCCGAGGGCGAAGGTGCCAGATTAGGACTGCGCGTCAGTGGCGACAAGATTGAATTCGGGCTGCCGGCGAAGACCGAACAGGAGCAAAAGGCGCTGCCCACTTATTCCCTCAATCTGGCACTGATCACGCACGGAGAAAATACACGGGATATGGCCGGTGCGGCTGGCGGCTACCTCGAACTGGTCGGCGGCGAAGGTCGTGTACGCGCTGGCGCGGTGAAAATGTTGAGCTCCGACTTTCTTTCGCAGCTGCTCAATACCGTCAATCCTTTCTCCAAAACCGACCCCTACCTTCAGCTCAGGTGCACTGTGGTGCAAGCGAGTATTGAGGACGGTGTGCTGACCGGCACACCGGCACTGGCAATGCAAAGCGATCGGCTCAATGTTACTGCGAAAGTCAAAGTGGACCTGAAGACGGAGCGCATCGACGTCGACATCAACACCGTTGCGCGAAAAGGCCTTGGCCTCAGCCTGAACGATATTCTGAATCCTTACGTCAATATCAAGGGAACATTGGCACATCCGGAACTTGCGTTTGACAGCCAGTCGGCGCTGATCCAGGGAGGTGCTGCCGTCGCAACGGGCGGTATCTCCATTCTGGCGAAGAATTTTGCCACCCGATTCCTGGGCGCCAGCGACCTGTGCGACAAAGTTCGCGTTGCTGCGGGGGAGAAATTTGGGGCGCTCGGGAAAAAGTACGCCGAAGAATCAGTTCTGGATCAGTAGCGTTCGATTCTCAGGTTCCGAAAACGCAACAGGCCTTTACCCGCGTACTGCAAAGCGACGTAGCCTGTGAGTCGGATGTCATCGTCCAGCACCGCGGTAAGCTCACCGTTCAGGCGGACTTCCACGTGCGCGTCACGCGCATCAATCTCGTAGGTATTCCAGTGCCCGATCGAGTCAATATGCACGAGTGGCGGCCCCTTGGTAACGATGCTTCCCGTGCGGAAGTCCTGGTTCGGGTGGTTGTCCCAGATATTGACCTCCAAACAGTTTTCCGAATTAACATCATCGAGCACGGCGGGTTTGCCGCAACGAATAAAAATACCGCTGTTGGTCCCGTCCGCAACCCAGAAATCGATACTGAGATGAAAGTTGTCGTACGCATCGACCGAAACCAGGTAACCTGGTTCCTCGCCCGGCCCCGCTTCAACACCCGTGGTGTCATAACGCCATACCGAGGCACCGAATCTCTGCCAGCTTTCGAGCTCGGACTTGGCGCCGCCGCCCGACTCCCCGGCCTGGCTGGCCGTGACTGCCAGAGCAAGCAGAAATGCGGTGCATAGCCTTACTGCAGCGCTCAAATTCCTGTATCCAATCATTCGTAATACCCGGTCGATTCAATCCAGCTTTTGTAGTGTAATCACAATCGATGGCCACGCCACAAGACAAGCACAAGCGTCTTTATGATCGGGCAGATTCATTCGGCCGGATGTCGATCGCTTTACACTGGTTGATTGCGGGCCTGATTGTCCTGCAATTCATGCTCGCTAAGCTTGCTGCATATACCACGTCAAACTTGCGCGAACTGGTGCTGCTTGCGAATCACAAGTCTGTGGGCATTACTATCCTGATGCTCGCATTGGTGCGCGTTGCCTGGCGCCTGAGTCATAAACCACCACCGTTGCCCCCATCCCTGCCAAATTGGCAGGTGGTCGCATCGCACATCAGCCATTGGTCGCTGTACGCGCTGATATTTTTCATGCCCGTCACCGGTTGGCTTATGTCGTCAGCTTCGGCCTTTTCGGTCAGCTGGTTCAACCTGTTTCAGTTGCCCGACCTGGTAGCGCCAAACCCGGAGCTGAAGGAGACTTTGGAGGACACTCATAGATTTCTGTCTTATGTGTTGCTCACGGTCGCGTCACTACACATTATTGCAGCGTTGAAACACAAAATAGTGGATAAAGACGGGATCATGGAGCGAATGACCAACAAGACTGCTTTGGCTCTGTTTGCAGCCGTTATATTTTTTGGCGCCTGGTCGCTCGCCACAGCTGCAACGCCCGGTCAGGCGGTTACGCACGGCGATCAACCGATCGAAGACCGGCACCCGGTGCAGGTTGCGCCAGAATCAGCACTGCCAGCCTGGAATATCGTTTACGGCTCAAGTCATATTCGCTTCACGGGTAAACAGGCCGGCGCAACTTTTCAGGGTGAGTGGACGGACTGGGACGCGGTGATCAGGTTCGCAGCGGACGATCTCGCGAACAGCCGTTTCGATGTCACGATTCGCACGGCCGCCGTAAATACACTAAACGAAGACCGCGACGCAGCGCTTGCCGACCCCGAATGGTTCGACTCCATCAACTATCCTGTCGCAACCTATAGCGCAAGCCGGTTCAGCAAGTCGGCGAACGGCGCATGGATCGCAGAGGGCAGCCTGACGATCAAAGGTATGTCAGCGCCGGTGCCACTGGTATTTCGGGTCACGCGAGAGGGCGAGCGTGTGGTACTGGCTGGCAGTGCCGAGTTACTGCGAATCACGCTCGGAGTCGGCACGGGTGAGTGGGAAGACACCACCTGGGTTGGCAATGAAGTGACTGTTGAGGTGCACGTCGAGGCAAACGCCAAACAGGATCGAATTCGGGATGATCCATCCGAGCGACGTTAGCGAACATGCAAGCGATGGGAAATGGCTGCGCTCAACGCCATCGGAATGGCAAACAGGACGAAATTCGCGGACATGTCGAAGCCGAACAGGATGGTGTAACCGGCAATTGCGGGACCGGCCACGGCACCGATGCGGCCAAGACCGATTGCCCAACCGACGCCGGTGCTGCGAATATGCGTTGGATAGGCTTTCGCCGCAACGCTGTAGAGGCCGGTGAAACCGCCCTGCAACAGAATCCCGATCGCCAGTATCAACGGCAGCAACACATCCTTTTCAGGCGGTGCATAAGCAAACACGACCATCAGGATTGCCGAACTCATCATTAACGCGCCGACCACGCTGGTCAGCTTCAGGCGGGTAGACAGAATGCCCATCGCATAAATACCCACCACCCCGCCCAGGTTGAACAGGAAGAACGCATCACGCCCGGTTTGCTCACTGTACCCGGCATCGACCATGAGCTTCGGAATCCAGCTCATGAGAAAATACAGGGTTGTGAATGCGAAAAAACATGCCAGCCACAACATCAGCGTCAGTCTTATATGCCGAGGCGCCAGCAATTTTGTCATCGTGGCTACCAGGCCGGACCTGTAATCAGGTTGCCCTGCATGCACTCCAGGCAAGGTCGCAAGCTGCGGTTTTTTGAGCCTGGCAAGCACCGTATTGACTTTTTGCAGCGCACCGGCCGGCCGCCGCGTGATCAGGAACTTCAATGACTCTGGAATGAACAACCATGCAACGAGACCCATACCAAGTGTCGCACTGCCGCCGGCCCAGAACATACCTCGCCAGCCGTATTCCGGGAGCAACAAGCCGGCAGCCACCGAGGTGAACATTGCACCGAGAGGATAGCCCGATGTCACCAGGGCGACTGACAGCGCACGATACTTTTCGGGGCTGTACTCGGCGGCGAGGGTTGCCTGCGATGCCAGCATCGCACCGGCCCCGATACCGCTCAAGAAGCGCAGAACTATAAATTCGGCAAGTGATGTTGCATTCGCCGTGAGAATTATGGACACGCCAACCAGGAGTACACTGAAAATAATCATGCGTCGCCTGCCGATCAAATCGGCGACAGGTGCCACGAACATCGCACCCGCTACCATGCCCGCAAGCGCAAAACTGAAAATCCAGCCAATCTTGTCCGAACCGAGTTGCAGTTCGCCTGCAACATCCCCGGCCACGACCGCCATCGCGGTTATATCGAATCCGTCAAGCATGTTGAAGAACATGCACAGACCCACAACCAGCAACTGCTGACCACTGATCTTGCCGTTGTCGATAATATCGGCGACCAGCCTGTCGCTGCTCTGCACCTGTTCAGCGTGAGTCAATTGTCTTCCTTTTGCGCCCGGGCCCGTTGATTGCGTGCGAGCGCAGCATCATACGCGAGCGGCAGGTCGAGGACGATGCCATGGTCACTTTGGCGTCGGAGCCAGCAGCGGCTCGCATCAGCGTTTCGCAAGCGTGAGCCGGGTTTGTTAACATGTCGCCTCACCCACCTTTTCACCCCGCGCCATTCGCGCCTTACTGGCAAACCAGGTCTCTGCCAGCCGCTGCGATTTTGGTCAATTCACGGGAGCTACACGATGCAGCAGGCAAAAAATGGCGACACCGTTCGCATTCACTACACTGGCAAACTCGACGACGGCACCAGTTTCGACAGCTCGGCAGGGCGCGAGCCGCTCGAATTCGCACTCGGCAGCGGGCAGGTTATCCCGGGCTTCGACAACGCCGTCGACGGCATGAAGGTAGGCGACAGCAAAACGGTCACGATTCCCCCTGACGAAGCCTATGGGCCCAAGCACGAGCAGTTGGTCCAGGAAGTACCGAAGTCTGCACTGCCGCCCGAGCTGGAACCCGAAGTCGGCATGCAATTGCAAAGCAAGGCCCCCGACGGTCAGACCATGCAGCTTATGGTTACCAACGTGGCCGATAACACAATTACCGTCGATGGTAACCACCCGCTCGCGGGCCAGGACCTGACTTTCGAAATTGAGCTCGTGGAAATCGCAGGCGGCTCGCGGATTATTGTTTGACCGGCAGCGGCATCGGTGTCAAATGGTCGAAAATAGCCGTCACTTGGGCGGGTATTTTGCAAACCAGGCCAGTATGTGATCAATTTTCGCGATCAGCTGGCTTGGACGACCTGCTATATTGTGCGGCGCATCGGGCATTTCGACGAGCGCCGTATCGATTCCACGAATTTTCAGTGCGCTGTACAATTGCTTTGACTCCGAGATTGGGGTCCGCATATCAGCGGTGCCCACCATGACCAGTGTCGGGGTCTCAATGTTGCCAACCAGGGACACGGGCGAAAACTTCATGTAGGCCTCGATGTTTTCCCAGGGCTGACCGGGGATTCGGTAATTCGCATACTGGTAATAATTGTCAGCCGTCAATGTCTTGCTGATCCAGTTCATCACCGGCTTGACAACGGCAGCGGCACGAAAGCGCGTGTTCTTGCCAATGATCCATGCCGTCATGATGCCGCCGGCACTGCCCCCTGTTACGTACAGGCGGTCCTCATGCGCGATGCCTTTCTTGATTAACTCGTCAACACCATCCATTACATCCTGGTAGTCGTCACCCGGGTAGTGGTTGAAAAGGAGGTTACCGAACTCTTCGCCATAGCCCGTGCTGCCGCGCGGGTTCGGGTAAAACACGATGTAGCCGGCAGCCGCATACAACTGTATTTCCGGCGAAAATCGCGGGCCATAGTTGGAAATCGGACCACCGTGATTTTCCACCAGCAAGGGATACTCCTCGCCCTTTTGGTAATGCGGCGGGGTCACAACCCAACCCTGGATATCGCGACCGTCTACCGATGACTTGTACCAGATCTCCTCTACCCTGCCGAAGTCGTGCCACTTTTCGAGTGCGGCGCTGAACTCTGTTACGACCTTCGCGTCGCCGTCACGAGCCTTGACGATCGCGAGTTCGGCAGGACGATACGGTGTGACATGCGTGTAGGCAATTGTGCCGTTTCTTGCCACTGAAAAAGATCCACCGCCGTACGGACGGCCGATAGTCGTTCCCCCAAGGGCACCGGCGATATCGCGCATGCGTCCCTGCAAACTTGTATACGCAATTTTCGTATCGCCATGATCGTCATACCTGAAGTACAGGCCATCACTGCCTCGACTCCAGGCCAAGCCTGCAATATTGCGGTCCAGCTCGAGCGGAATCTGTCGTTTGCCCGTGCCGTCAGCGTTCATGACATGCAATTTCGCAATCTGGTAGGTCTGCACCTTGTCTTCGTAACTCAAATAGGCAATCAACGTGCCGTCCGGCGAGACGATCGGCTCATCGTCCGGTCCATTGCGGTCCGTCAGTGCGCGATAGGTACCGGTTTCGAGTGCGACGCTGTAAATCTCCGAATTGCCGAAGTTGCGTTCCCAGTCGTCGTTACGATTGCCGGAAAAGAGCAATTCGCTGCCATCGGCTGACCATGTGACCGGGCCCGAATGCTGAAACTCGCCACTCGTAACCTGGCGCGGCGTGCCGCCAAGTCTCGACAGCACGAAATACTGCTTGTATCCGGGTTCAATGTAGCCGGAACCATCGCTCTCGTATTTGAGCCGCGTCGTAATCCTCGGCGGCTCAGCCCATTCGGCGTCTTTGGGCTTTTTCGGCGCGGTCACCAGCACCACCGGGTCTTCTGGCACCAGCATTGAAAATGCCAACGTCGCGCCATCGGGTGACCAGCTGAGATCGCCAGGCGAGCGCTCAAGTTGTGTCAGCCGCTGGGTCTTGCCCGTTGCAAGCGAGTAAAGATAGATTTCGGAGCCATGCCCGGACTGGCTCGTAAAAGCGATGCTTTTGCCATCGGGTGACCAGGCGGGATCTGATTCATCGACGTCACGACCAGTCAGTGGCTGGTTCGATGTGCCGTCAATGTTGACCAGCCAAAGCCTTGACCAGGTGCCATCAGTCATGATGTCCATGCCATTGCGCAGGTACACAACAGCATCTCCGTGCGGCGACAGAGCCGGCTCGGAGACCCATTCCAGCTCGAACACATCCATGCGTTCGAATATCTTTGCCGTTTGGGCAGCGGCAGGGAAGCTAAGCAGCACCCCGACAAGCACGAGTACCGTGCGGCTTATTATCATCTGCAAATCCCCGGAATAATTTCGATTACACAAGTGCGTTCAACAATGTCTCCCCGAACAGGATGATCAGCGTGAAACTCGCACCTCCTACCAGCAGCGCGGCCAACAAGCCCAGCACGAATGGGCGCATACCGATCCCGATAATAACCGCGAATACCGTGGTCAAACCAACTGCCGACATTGCCACGAGCAGGCAATATTCCGCCGCATGCTGAATGTATCCAACAATTCGATGCCAGTCCGACGGATCCAGCACACCAAACGGCGTATCGGACATGTCGCCCACCGAACGCAGTGTTGCCATCAACGCAAAACCGATAATAAACCACGGAAAAATCGCCAGCCAGTTGATACGGCCGCTTTCATTTGCACCGCGCTCCGAGCCGTACAAAACGCCGATGAGCGGAATGACCGCGATCATGCACAGGTTGCGTACCAGTTTGGTTACTGTCGCTATATCCAGCGCGACCGGAGCGTTGTATTGAGCTTCATACATCATGCCCGCACCCGCCACCTGCGACGTATCATGGATCGAAGTGCCGAGAAACAGTCCGGCCAGCTCAGGTTGCGTGGTGAAGAAGGTATGTGCGAGTAGTGGGTAGAAAAACATGGCAATAATGCCGAACACGGCCACGCAGGCTACCGCGTAACTGACCTCCGCCTCGTGCGCCTTGATCAGCGGCGCCGCCGCAACGATGGCCGTACAACCGCAGATACTGGTGCCTATCGCGATAAGGCCTGCTAGTTGCCGTGACAGGCCGAGAGTCTTGCCGAGGATTCCAACGGCGATCAATCCGACCGCAATCGCACACACAACAAATGGCAATGCGAGTAACGCAAATTGACCGGCGCCGGTAAGGCTCAGACGGATGCCGAGCAGAATAATGCCGAGCCTGAGTATATTCGTGGCGCAAAAACTGAGACCGGTTTGCCAGCTTTGCGGCACCGGCAGCGTATTGCGAATGAGCATACCGATGATAATAGCCACCATGATGGCGCTGATCGGGCTGCTTTCGAAACTCAGTACGTCAACGCCAAGCCACTCTGCCCCATAATTCGCAACGATCGATACAAGTACCGCCAGACCGATACCTGCCCACCAGCCAGGTAGCTTCAGATCAACTCTTTGCAAGACTTGGATTCGCAGTGCTAAAGCAACGAAAGATGGCCGTAAGCTACCTTATTTTGTCATCGGATGCTGCCAAAAATGTGTCACAGCGGAGCAATTCGGCTACAGTGCGACGATCCATCACACTGGAGAAGCTGATGTCTGGTCGTTTTTATGTCGGTGCCGTTTTGCTCTTTGCCGCGAACCTGGCTTTTGCCGATATTACACTGATATACGCAGGCGACTTGCTCGCCATTCCGGGCCAACGGCCACTTGGGAATCAAACAATTATTATCGAGAACGATCGCATCAAGTCGGTTCAGAAAGGCTTCGTCGAGGCCGGCCGGTTTGGCGACAACGTAAAGGTCATCAACCTGCGCGACAAATTTGTATTGCCGGGCCTGATGGACATGCATGTGCACCTGCAGTTTGAGCTGGGGCCCGACAACGATCGCGACACGCTGAAAATGTCAAGTCAGCTGATGGAAATGCGCAGTATTCACTATGCGATGACGACCTTGCTGGCCGGTTTCACGACACTGCGGGACGTCGGTTCGTCGGCGCAGGAGATGTATGCACTGCGTGATGCCATCGGGAACGGGTGGATTGACGGACCGCGTATTATCGCCGCCGGGATGGTCGGAATCACCGGCGGGCACGCGGACATCAGCGGCGTAAGGCCCGAACTCATGGACCTTTGGACCGATGAGAACGTATGCGACGGCCCCTATGATTGCCGCCGTGCAACCCGCAACGCTATCAAGTACGGCGCCGACCTGGTCAAGATCACGTCGACGGGTGGCGTAATGACTGACCGGGCAACCGGTACCGGCCAGCAGATGGAAATGGACGAATTACGCGAGGTAGTACAGGCCGCGCATCGCATGGGCCGCAAGGTGGCATCGCATGCACACCAGGAAGCAGGCATTATCGCAGCGCTTGAAGCCGGCGTGGACAGTATCGAGCACGGTTCGTACACAGGACCTGAAGCCATCGCGCTGTTTCGCCAAACCGGTGCTTACCTCGTGCCAACCCTGCTGGCGGGTAAGACAGTGGCAACGCTTGCACTCGAAGTCGATTACATGAGTGACGCGATAAAGGAAAAAGCCATGCGCGTCGGCAATGACATGACCGGCAATTTCGCAAAAGCGTACCAGGCCGGCGTCAATATCGCGTACGGCACCGACAGTGGCGTATCCCCGCACGGCACGAACGCCGAGGAAGCCGTGTTGATGGTTGCGGCAGGTATGTCTCCAATGGAGGTTCTCGTGGCCGCAACCATCAATGCGGCCGATCTTATTGACATGAGTGACTCCATCGGCACGATCGAAGCGGGCAAGTTTGCAGATATAATTGCTGTAGACCGATCGCCGCTTACAAACATTGAAGAATTGCTCGATGTCGATTTCGTCATGAAAGGTGGCAAGGTTTTTAAGGACTAGCAGCTTGAGTCCCACAGGCTGCTAGTATTACCGTCAATCCACCAGCTACTTGAGGTTTCAGGAGTTCACCATGCTTACAAAATTGCTATTTGCCGTACTTGTCGGGCTTTGGTCCGTATCAGCCAGCGCCGGCTGGGTGCTGGACAATGACAAGTCCCATATCAGCTTTACCTCGACCAAGGCAAATAGCGTGGCCGAAGTGCTCGGCTTCAATAAGCTAAAAGGCAGCGTCAGCGACGACGGCCATGTCCATGTCAGCATCGACCTCAACAGTGTCGATACGGCGATAGAAGTGCGTGATGAACGAATGCGCGAAATGCTGTTCGAGACGGAGAAATACCCCGCCGCGAGCATCACGGCGACGATTGCGATGCAGGACCTTGCCGCGCTGAAGCCAGGTGATACGAAGTCCATGGACGTCGATGCGGAGTTGTCGATGCATGGCACCACGATCGAAGTTCCGGTATCGCTCGAAGTTGCGCGCCTGACAAAGGACCGGATACTGGTCGTAAGCAAGAAGCCGGTCGTTGTGACCGCGGGCCAGTTCGGACTTGTCGGCGGGCTTGATAAACTTCAGGAGATTGCTGGCTTGCCGAGTATCAGCCCGGCAGTCCCGGTCAGCTTTATACTGACTTTCACCGCGCAATAATTCGCTGACGCAATAATTTACTGGCGCAAAGCGCCGTCACTGATCCACTGCCGGATTTCGTCGATCGTGGATTGTTGCAGCATGCCCGACGGCGGCATTGCACCGCCTACGATGTTTGCCTCATTCTCGAGCTTGTGGATGAGGTAACTGTTGTCGGGGTTGTTCGGCGCCACACGCATCAGGCCCGCATTCTGCGAACTGGGCATATTCACCAGCGCGGCGTAACTCGTATCCGCATCAGCCAGGCTCAAGCCAGCCGGTGGATTTCCACCACTGTGGCATCCGGAGCATATCGGTGTGAAAACCACGTCCTGAATCTGGTCCAGCGTAGGGCCAAGTGCCGTGAGCGTGAAGCTTGAGACGAAGTCGCCGCCCGCCGTGCCATCACCGGACGGGAAGCCACCGGAGAATTCCCCGTCCAGTGCGTTCGCATCAAGATCCATGATCAGCGAGGCGCCGCTACCTGACAAGCGAACCTGGTAGTCATCATTGAGGAGTGTGACACCGACCAGGTCAAGCACGGCACTGGCCGCGTTCGACATCGGAACTGAAACTGAAGCTGCTGCAATTTGCGTGTCGTTGCCATTGCCGAAGATGCCGTCGCCACCGCTACCCGACAGCGTGAACGTCAGCGCATTGACTGTCGATGAATCGAGATCGCGATCAAAACCGGCTATGACCTGCATCGGCTTGGTCGCCAGTGAAGCGCCTGGCGCGGGCGACATTGACGATACGCGAACCGGCGCGGCCGCCTGTGCACGGTCATCGACGGCGCCGGCCGTTATCCATTGCCGGATCACATCAATCTCGCTTTGCGGCAATGCACCGGTGGGCGGCATCTGGCCACCTGAGGATGCGGTGCCTTCGAGTTTCTGAACCAGGTAACTCATGTTCGCGTTGCCGGCCATCACGCGCTGGGTTCCGGAATCCTGCGAACTCGCCATGCCGACCAGCATGGCGTAACTGTTCGCCGCTTCCAGGTTCAGGCCCGCGGGAGGATTTGCACCGGCATGACAGTTGGAAGTCGCGCAATCAGGCGTGAACACACTGGCCTGGATTTCCGAAAAGTTCGGCCCGAATGTTCCTGGTGGCGGCGGCGGTGGCGGT
>DDIS01000169.1:25443-29871 GCA_002338615.1 Proteobacteria bacterium UBA1844
GAGCCGCCGTTGAATTCGGCGACGGCATCGTCGTAGGTTTGCACATCGCAAGCGGCCAGCAAACCGCCGACGGACAACGCCGTCAGCAAAAACTGCGAGAATTTCAGGGCATGCGCTTTTCGTATCACCGTGAGTCCTTATGACCCGTCGCCATTGCTAACGCGATGTTAGCGCGTGCCTCTGCACAAAACGGGGCCTGTGTCACACAAAGAACGCGTGTCGCAATTTGTCGACAGGACCGGTTCCGTACCGGAAGGACCAGCCCATTCCTGAAATTACCTTTGAAATCAAGAGGCCACCAGTCCTTGCGGATTGGTGGCCTCGCGGGACTGCAGCGCTAGCAACGGATCCGGATCGCAGCCTACGCAATCATTTAATTGCTACCTGATATAGCCCAGCTTCTCTAGCGTAATCAGGATGCGGTGCGCGGCGAGGTCCGGTGAGAGCTCGCCGGTGTCGATAACAATCTCCGCATTCTCAGGAACTTCGTACGGATCATCGATTCCCGTGAAGCCCTTCAGCAACCCGGCTCGCGCCTTGGCGTACAGTCCTTTTCGATCCCGCGCTTCGCAAACTTCAATAGGCGTGGCAACGTGAGTCTCCATGAAGCCACCGTAAGGCGTGATCATTTCGCGAACCAGCCGGCGCGTTGCCGCATACGGTGCAATCGGTGCGCAAATGGCGATGCCACCATTCTTGGTGATTTCACTGGCCACGTAACCTATGCGCTGAATGTTAAGGTCACGATGTTCCTTGGAGAATGTCAGTTCGCTGGACAGGTTCTTGCGCACGACGTCACCATCGAGCAAGGTAACCGGCCGCGAACCGTTCTCCAGCAGTTTCACCATCAATGCATTCGCAACCGTTGATTTACCGGAGCCCGACAGACCCGTGAAGAAAACAGTAAAACCCTGCTTGTGCTTCGGTGGGTGCGCCTTGCGTAGTTCGGCAACGACTTTCGGATACGAGAACCACTCCGGAATCTCCAGTCCCTCCTGCAGGCGACGACGAACTTCGCTTCCTGACAGATTCAGGACCTTGTCGGTTGCTTCGGTTTCATCGGCGGGCAGATACTCGGCCTTGTTCTCAACGTACACCATCATCTTGAATGGCACCATCGTGATATCGAGTTCCTCTTCGTGCCTGGCGAACAGGTCCTGCGCGTCGTAGGGACCGTAAAACGGGTTGCCGTTTTTGTCATTGCCCGGACCAGCATGGTCGCGACCCACAATGAAGTGTGTGCAACCATAGTTTTTGCGAATGATTGCGTGCCAGAGTGCTTCGCGCGGGCCACCCATGCGCATTGCGAGATTCAACAAGCTCAGTTGCGTGGTTTGATCGGGATATTGCTCAAGGATATGTTCGTAGCAGCGTACCCGCGTGAAGTGATCTATATCGCCCGGCTTCGTCATGCCGACGACCGGTTGAATCAGCAGGTTTGCTTCGACTTCACGCGCAGCGCGGAAAGTGATTTCCTGATGTGCGCGGTGCAAGGGATTGCGCGTCTGGAACGCCACAATCTTGCGCCAGCCAAGTTTGCGGAAACGACCGCGCAATTCCGAGGGCGTGTCGCGCAGCAGTTTGAAATCGTAATAGGTCGGCGGTTCGACACCATGAATGCGACCGCCCACATAGAAGGGGTTGGATTTGTGCTTTAGGAAGGCAACGGACGGGTGCAGGTCGTCGTTGGTACCGAACACACGCAATGCTTCACTATCGAGATCCGGGCGCCAGATATCTGAAATATCCAGTGTTGCGATCAGCACACCTTCAGCATCACGCAATGCGATCGTAGTGCCCGTCTTCAAGTCTTCGGCAAATGCCTCGCTGACATCCAGCGTGACGGGTATCGGCCAGAGCACACCGCTGGTCAGGCGCATTTCATCGCACACACGTTCGTAATCCGCCTCGCCAAGAAAGCCCTCGAGTGGCGAGAACGCGCCGTTCATCAGCAGGTCAAGATCGCAGAGCTGACGCGCGGTCAGGTCCCAGGACTTGAGGTTCCTGGCTTCTTCTTTTACGCGGTCCGCTTTCCCTTCGGCGAGATACAGCTCTTTCAATTTCCCACCGTGCGGCTCTTTGAATGCACCCATTTTGAGTTTCCTTGTTGTCTAAAAGCTTGTTGAGATTAATTAGTGCTTATTTGCCGAAGCCACGCAGCAGCAAGTTGGTACACTTCTGCGTCAGTTCGAAAATATCGAGTTCGGGGTCGCGAACGATCAGTTCACCCCAGGCGTTGCACATACCGATGACGGTTTGTGCCGCAAAATGGCAGTCCACGTTGTCATGGATTGCAGCGTCGCGAATTGCTTCATCAAATATGCTCTCCAGCAATTCCCGGTACATGCTGCCGAGTTCTTTCAGATTCGCGCGCTTTTCTGCTGACAGATAAAGGCGCTCCGCGTTGTAAACTTTAAGCGCCTCGTTGGTAGAGCGATAGCTCGACAGGTGCGACGATATCGTCGCGAGCAGTTTTGCTTCGAACGGTTGTGCGTTGGCCGCAATCTCGCGCATACGGCTGGCGTAGTCGCGAATGCCAAACAGGCATACCGCAAGCAGCGCGTCTTCCTTCGACTTGAAATAGTAGTAAAGACTGCCCTGCTGCACGCCCATGCGAGCGGCGATCGCCTTGGTGCTGGCGCCGTGATAGCCGTGTTCGGCAAACTCGGCCGCCGCCGCTTTCACGGCGCTCAGCTTTTGTTGTTCGTAACGATTGTTCTGGGACTCTTCCGACACGCCGCATTCGCAATGCAAGGAACTGGCGTGGAATTCTATAGATCTATAGAATTATCGCAAACAAATTATGAAATATATATTTTTATCTATTAATATCAAATAGTTATGTATTATCCGATTCTATACACCTATTGACCATAATCTTGGCCCGGTAAAACCAAGCAACTACCGGTCGCTTCGCCAAACATCCACCTGCTGCGCGGCACCCTCGATGATAATTTCGCCGATCTTGCAGGGCGTTATGCCGTTGGTGTCTTCGCAGGATTTGAGCGTTGCAAGGCGCTCTTCGTATTTCTCGGTCGATTTCTGCGGCACTGCCTCAGTCGATTCGGGTTGGCGCCAGCCATCCTGACCGGCGAGCGCCGAATCGACCGCGGCAAGATCCTTGAAAACCTCGCTTTGGCGGGCGCTGGGTGCGCAACCCGATCGGTCCCGGTCGACGATCACGTTTTCCGACGCCGACTTGAGAGTGAGCAGTTCCTGGAGCGCAAACTCGCAGTCATTCTGCGTCAAGAACTGCAACTCGTAGTCGGATTGTTGACACACCTGCTTGCCTGCCGGCGCCACGCACTCGGCGATTGTCAGAATAAAGACCTGCACCCATCCGGTATCCATTTATGTTCTCCTACGCGACGCGAACCGGCCGCTTTCCTCCCGGCCAGAATCAGCATTGTAATGGGTTTTGACCCGCGGCTGGAATCGGGGTTCAACCCCGGTTAGCTCAGCGCTGCTCGGGCAGCGCAGCGGCATCGACCAATTCACGGCGCAGCCGCTCGGTTTCGCGGGACCTGGCTGAGGCGAAGCGCGCAATCATAAGGTACAGGGCCGGCGTCAGGTACAAAGTGAAGATCGCGGCAATTCCGAGACCCCCGAAAACCACCCAGCCAATTGATGAGCGTGCTTCGGCGCCGGCGCCACTGCTCAATATCAGCGGCAGCCCACCAAGAATAGTCGACACCATCGTCATTGCCACGGGCCGCAGGCGCACACTTGCGCCCTGCTCGATGGCATCGCGCAGGCCAAGCCCCTCATCGCGCAATTGATCGGCAAACTCGACCAACAGCACGCTGTTCTTCGCCATCAATCCGATCAGTAGTACAAGACCTATTTGTGAATAAATATTCAGCGATGTGCCCGTGAGCCACAATGCCAACAGTGCCGAAGCCACGCCGAACGGTACGATCAGGGTTACCACGACGGCGCTGGTAAAACCTTCGAACTGGGCAGCGAGTACGAGGAAAATAACGGCGAGCGCGAGCGCGTAGGTGAAAAGAACCTCCCGTGATGTTTCTTCAAGCGTCGCCGCTTCACCCATCAGTATCATCGATACGTTATCCGGCAGCACCTCGCCCGCGAGGGCGCGCAAAGTGCCGACTGCATCGCCGAGTGCAGAGCTGGCCGCGAGCTCCATGTTGACTTCAATTGCCCGCCGTTGCGCCTGCCGGCCCAGCTCGGAAGCGACGCCTTCTTCACGCATCGACACGAGACTCGACAGCGGCACGAGATCGCCCGCGGCGGTGCTGACGTACAGGTTGACGAGGTCGGATGGATCATTGATTTCACCACTTGATGACTCGAGCAGGATTGGTACCGCCTCATCATTGACATTTAAGTCTACTAACTCATCGCCATCGATCATTGCGCGCAATGTAGACGCCAGATTTTCGAGGTCAACACCCAGATCGGCGGCTC
>DDIS01000169.1:29992-30754 GCA_002338615.1 Proteobacteria bacterium UBA1844
GCCGCCGATCCACATCGACCGACAACTGTGGCTGGGTCGGGTCGTACGAAATCTGGGGCTGCGAAAGCTCGGGCAGGCGCTCTTCAATGGCGGCGACAAAGGTCTGCGCAGCGGCGAAAATCGTCGGATAGTCGTTGCCAACAAGAGCTATTTCCAGGTCGCCTGACGATCGACGCAGGTTGAGGCTGTTGCTGCCCGAGACGGACACATAAGCACCCGGTATTCGCGCCATCTGTGGCTCGAGTTCGGCCATGATCTGCTGCTGGCTTCGGTTACGTTTGGACCAGTCCACCAATGGAATGCTGATGCGGGCACGGTTTGGGTCCCAGGTACCGACTATTGTCATTATCGATGCTGCCTCGCCGCTTTCGATAAGGGGCTCCAGCAGCTCCTCGATGGTGCGGGCCTGGCGGTCCATGTAACCGATACCGACGCCATCCGGGCCGGTCGCATTAATTATTATTAGGCCGCGATCTTCAGGTGGCAATAACTCACGATCGATATTCTTGAAAATCGCCGCGGAGCCCGCCGCGAATAGCAAGGCAACCACGATCGGAATCCACGGCCGATCGAGAGTTCCTGCGAGGCTGCGTCGATAAAATTCATTGAGGTGGGCGCCAACGCGCTTGCTTGCTTTGCGGAACCCGTGCCGGGCGCCGACCGCGGGTAATCGCGACGCAGCCGCGGGTACCAACGTTAACGACACAAAACTGGAAATAATTACTGCGCAAGCCAACACAAGGCCGAACTCACGGAAGAGTC
>DDIS01000169.1:30877-31082 GCA_002338615.1 Proteobacteria bacterium UBA1844
CCCGCCGTGCTCGGCAGGAATGCAATGGGAATGAACACCGAAATCAACACGGCGGTCGTTGTTACAACGGCAAAAAACACCTGGCGCGTGCCGAGAACGGCCGCGGCACGCGCACCGAGGCCCTGCGCTCGACGGCGCTTGATATTCTCCAGCACAACGATCGCGTCGTCCACCACCAGGCCCGTTGCCAGCACCAGCGCGAGCA
>DDIS01000099.1 GCA_002338615.1 Proteobacteria bacterium UBA1844
TCGCCTACCGGGTCAATGAAGTCTGCGCGATTTATCCCATCACGCCTTCCTCGTCGATGGCGGAGCTGGCCGACGAATGGGCATCGCAGGGAGTACGCAACATATTCGGGCAGGTGCCCGTTGTGCAGCAAATGCAAAGTGAAGCCGGTGCGGCGGGTGCGCTACACGGGGCTCTGCAAGGCGGCGCCCTGACCACCACGTTTACAGCCTCGCAGGGCCTGCTGCTCATGATTCCGAACATGTTCAAAGTCGCCGGCGAGCTTACGGCCACGGTATTTCACGTCGCGGCCCGCTCGGTAGCGACGCAGGCGCTGTCGATTTTCGGTGATCACTCCGACGTCATGGCGACCCGATCGACCGGATTTGCCCTGCTGTGCTCAGCCTCTGTGCAGGAGGCACACGACCATGCCTTGATCGCACAAGCAGCCACGCTCGCTGCACGTGTACCCTTTATTCACTTTTTCGACGGCTTCCGTACATCGCATGAAGTGAATACGATCACGGTGCTCAGCGACGCGCAGATTCGCGCCATGATCAGTGACGATCGGGTTCGCGAGCATCGGCGGCGATCATTGAGCCCGGAACACCCGATCGTTCGCGGCACCGCACACAATCCGGATACGTTTTTTCAGGCGCGCGAAGCCGCCAATCCGTTCTATCGGGCGACACCGGAGATTGTCGCGTCGGCAATGGCCACATTCGCAGAACTGACGGGTCGGCAGTACCGTCTCTTCGAATACACTGGCACGCCGGACGCCGAGCGCGTTATCGTGATCATGGGATCCGGCGCAGAGACCGCGCGTGAAACGGCCGCCGTAATGACGTCCCAGGGCGAGAAAGTCGGCATCCTGCAGGTGCGGCTCTACCGGCCATTTTCGACTGAACATTTTCTCGCCGCATTGCCAGGCAGCGCACGTGCGGTCGCCGTATTGGATCGCACCAAGGAGCCCGGCGCCGTCGGCGAGCCCTTGTATCTGGATGTTGTTACGACTTTTTCTCAGGCTGTGGCACGCGGCCAGCGTAACGACATGCCGGGAGTGATAGGCGGACGGTATGGCCTGGCCTCGAAAGAGTTTACACCAGCCATGGTCAGAGCGGTGTTCGACGAACTCGCGGCAGCAACGCCTCGCCACGGGTTTACGCTCGGTATCCAAGATGACGTGACGAAGCTCAGCTTGAGCGTTGACCCGTCGTTTAACATCAAACGCGACGGTGAGGTGGGCGCGGTGTTTTATGCGCTCGGCTCCGACGGCACAGTCGGTGCCAACAAGAACACCGCAAAAATCCTCGCCGAGGATCCCGAGCGGTACGCGCAAGCCTACTTTGTCTATGACTCCCACAAATCCGGTGCACAGACCATCTCCCATCTGCGCTTCGGTCCGCGGCCGATCCGGGCTCCGTATTTGATCGAGTCGGCCCAGTTCATCGCCTGCCACCAGTTTCAGTTTCTGGGGCGAATCGACGTGCTGCGCCTGGCAGCCCGCGGTGCGACATTCTTGCTGAACAGTCCCTATGGGCCGACCGAGGTGTGGTCGAAGCTGCCGCGTGCAATGCAACAGCGGATCATCGATCAGGAACTGCGCTTCTTCGTCCTTGATGCGAGCCGCGTAGCGCGCGACCTCGGCCTGGGATCGCACGTCAACACGGTCTTGCAGACTTGCTTTTTCGCGCTCTCCGGTGTCTTGCCACGCGACGACGCCATAGATCGCATCAAGCACGCCATCGAAAAAAGCTACGCGGTCAAAGGGCCTGAGGTCGTGCGCAAGAACTTCGAGGCCGTCGATCACACGCTGGCCGTTCTCGGCGAGGTTGAGGTACCGGACACGGTGAGCGGTGGCTTCGAATTCCCGCCGATCGTCCCGTCGGGAGCGCCCGCGTTTGTCCACGAGGTCACCGTGCCGATGATAATTGGCCGCGGCGATGACCTGCCGGTCAGTCGGTTGCCTGTCGATGGCTCGTTTCCGACTGGCACCGCCGCCTGGGAGAAACGCAACATTGCCGACACCGTGCCAGACTGGCAGGCCGAGCTGTGCATTCAATGCGGCCAATGCAGCTTTGTGTGCCCGCACTCGGTCATCCGCGCCAAGCACTTTCCCAGTGCCGCCCTTAAAGAGGCGCCAGACACCTTTCGGTCGCAGCCAATCAATGCGCGCGGATTTCCAGATGTTCGCTTTGCGTTGGGCTTCTATTTGGAGGATTGCACCGGGTGTGGACTGTGCGTCGAAGTGTGCCCGGCACACAGTCCAACGGAGCCTGGCACAAAGGCGATCAACATGCGTGACAAGGCGCCGCTGCTGGCCGCCGGTCGCGCGAATGTGTCCTATTTCGAGGACCTTCCGGTCAATGATCGAAGTCGTGTCGACTTCGCCAACGTACACGGTGTCCAGTATCTTGAGCCGCTGTTCGAATTTCCCGGTGCCTGCGGTGGCTGCGGAGAAACGCCCTACCTGCGGCTGATCTCACAATTGTTTGGCGACCGATTGCAGATTGCTAATGCGACCGGTTGCTCATCGATCTATGGCGGCAATCTACCGGTTACGCCGTGGACCAAGAATCGCGAAGGGCGGGGACCCGCCTGGTCGAATTCATTGTTCGAAGATAATGCGGAATTCGGCCTTGGCTTTCGCTTGGCCGCCGACCGCCAAAGCGCCCTTGCGCGCAGTTTGTTGCAACAATTGGCGCCGCGGGTCGGTGAGGCGCGCGCCGCTGAGATCATCGAGGCGCCGCAAGTCCGCGAGTCGGAGATCCGCGATCAGCGCCGGCGTGTCGCGGAATTGAAGACCATCCTCGAGGAAGTCGATGTCGACGCGGCTCGCGATCTGCTGTCGGTGCTCGATTATCTCGTGCACCGCAGTGTCTGGATTGTCGGCGGTGACGGCTGGGCCTATGACATCGGCTACGGCGGGCTGGACCATGTGCTGGCCACGGGCGACGATGTCAATGTGTTGGTGCTTGATACCGAGGTCTATTCGAACACGGGCGGGCAGGCGTCAAAAGCAACGCCGCTGGGCGCCATGGCAAAATTTGCCGCGGCTGGCAAACGAACCGCGCGCAAAGATCTGGCGCTTCAAGCGATCGCCTACGGCAACGTCTATGTCGCCCAAATTTCGATGGGCGCCAATCCGCAGCAGACCCTGCGGGCCCTGCGCGAAGCCGAGGCGTATCGCGGACCGTCACTGGTCCTTGCCTACAGCCCGTGCATTGCGCACGGTTTCGATCTTCGATACACGGCGCGCCAGCAGTATCTTGCGGTGGCCTGCGGCTACTGGCCACTGTTTCGCTACAATCCGGCGATGCAGGCAATCGGCCGTAGTCCGTTTCTACTGGACTCGCCGCGGCCCACCTTGCCGTTTCGCGTGTTCGCCTACAACGAATTGCGCTATCGGTTGCTGGCGAGAACACACCCGGACGATGCCGAACGCTTGCTCGCGGATGCGCAGGCGGGCATTGATCAAAAGTACCGGCAGTACGAACAAATGGCGGAACTCGAGACCGGGAGCGGAGTATTAACTGCCGCCGATCGGGAGGCGGCAAGCCAATGATGGTCGATCTGAGGACAAGCTATCTAGGCCTTCGTCTGCGAAATCCGCTGATCGCATCGGCCTCGCCGTTGACTGGTAATCTCAAAAGCCTGCGCGCATTAGAGGATTATGGCGCCGCCGCCGTCGTATTGCCGTCCTTGTTTGAGGAAGACATACTGCAAGATCGGCACGCGCTTGAGCTGGCGTTGGATGCCGGAGCAGGCGTCTCCGAAGTCTGCGGCGGTTACTTCCCAGGCCGGGAAAAATTCGGTGGGGCGGTTGAACACTACCTGGCGTTGATCGACCGCGCCCGTTCTGCCCTGGATATCCCCGTGATAGCCAGCCTGAACGGGACGACGGACTTCGGCTGGACCGAGTTGGCGGCTCGACTCGCCGCGGCCGGCGCGAGCGCGATTGAGCTCAACCTGTATGACCTGCCGCTGGATCTGGTTCAGTCTGGTGTGGAGGTCGAGGAGGCCACAATCTCACTCGTAAAACGAGTGCGCACGGCACTCGATGTACCACTCGCTGTGAAACTCGGTCCTTACTACAGCGCCTTTGGGCAAATGGCACAAGCACTCGCTGACGCCGGTGCCGATGGTCTCGTGTTGTTTAACCGACTGTACCATCCGGATGTCGATTTGTTGCGGCTTTGTGCCGTGCATAACCTCGAGCTCAGTCGCCGACACGAAATGCGCCTGCCAATGATGTGGCTGACGGCCCTGCAGGGTCAAATTCCGGTGTCCTTAGCGGCATCAACCGGCGTCGAGTCGGCGGTCGATGTCGTGCGCTATCTGCTCGCTGGCGCCGACGCCGTAATGAGTACGTCGGCGCTGCTGCGTCATGGCCCCAAATACATGACATCCCTTTTGAGCGGTTTGGAAGAATGGCTGGAGTCGCGCGGTTTTGACAACATCAACGCCGTTCGAGGTTTGCTGGCAACGCACGGCGACACGTGCACCAGGTTGCAGGAACGGGATGCCTATCGAGCCAGCCTTCACTATTCTCAGCCCACCGCACGATGAGCATCGAGGTCGCGCCATGATGACGACAAACGCTACGCATACAGTGACCAACCAGCCACCGCTCCTGGAAGACTACAATCTGTTTACGATCGATGCAGCGTTGGTAGAAGCGGTGCACCGCGAGGGTGCAGGCTGGGCTGTCGCCGAGCTTGCAAGCTACGGTGCGATGATGGGTCAAGCCAATATGATCCACCGTGGATATCAGGCTAACGAACATCTGCCTCGACTGCGCACGCATGATTCGCGGGGTTATCGGATCGACTGTGTCGAGTATCATCCCGCGTATCACGAGTTGTTGGGCGGCGCCATTCGACACGGGCTGCATTCCAAACCGTGGACGGATCCCCGGCCGGGTGTGCACGTCGCTCGGGCCACATTGAATTATCTACAAACGCAAGTCGAAGCCGGTCATGGTTGCCCGCTGACCATGACCTTTGCAGCAATACCGACGTTGCGAAAGCAAACGGATGTCGCCGAAATGTGGGAGCCGTTGGTCACGGCCAGCGAATACGATCCGCGGAACATTCCGATGACGGAAAAGCTCGGTATCACTTTGGGGATGGCGATGACCGAGAAACAAGGTGGATCCGATGTGCGCACCAACACTACGACGGCTCAGCCGATAGACTCAGGTGGTCCGGGGACGCTTTACGCCCTTACCGGCCATAAATACTTTGTGTCTGCCCCGATGAGCGATGCGTTCCTTGTACTCGCACAGGCGCCTCAGGGTCTCTCGTGTTTTTTGTTGCCGCGATGGGCGCCCGACGGTACCAAGAATGCTATAGAGCTGCAGCAGCTCAAGCGAAAAATGGGCAATGTCTCCAATGCCTCCGCCGAAGTGGAGCTGCGCGGCGCAACCGCGTGGTTGATCGGCGAGGAGGGTCGTGGCGTGGCGAATATCCTGGAGATGGTCGCACTGACGCGGTTCGATTGCATGGTGGGCTCCGCCG
>DDIS01000046.1 GCA_002338615.1 Proteobacteria bacterium UBA1844
TACGTAGGAGCGGCTTCCAGCCGCGATGCGCGTTTGATCTCCAATATCCGCCCCCTATCGCGGCTGGAAGCCGCTCCTGCGAACGAGCAGATCATTTTCCATGCGGCCAGGCCGGACTGTTCATGAATTGTCCGGGCTAGGCCGCCTGTGTGTCTGCGATACGCGTCGCCGGGACTTTCGACCGTGTTTTCAGCAAGGCCGGGTAACGTGACAACGCCGAGCGCATGATGCGCCGGATCAACTCCTTGTAGCTGACACCAATCTGCGTCGCCATGATCGGCAGATCCGAGTGCTCCGGATGAATGCCGGCAAGCGGATTGACCTCGAGAAAGTGCACCTGGCCCTGCTCATCGAGACGTACGTCAACGCGCCCTCCGTCCCGGCAACCCAGCGCTTTCCAGGCCTTGACAACGACCGCTTCTATTTGCTCGCGCAAGGCCCCTTGTTGCAGCAGTTTGTATTGCACCAGCTCCTCACAGAATTCCTTGTTCCGGTAGGAATAAACGTCTGCGTCCGCGCCTTGCAACAGAACGATCTCCGTCGTTGCGAGCGCTTTTGCGCGGCGCCCGGTGCCGATTACGCCAACCGTAAATTCGCGCCCGGGCAGGAAACGTTCGACGAGCACCGCTTGTTTGTATTCGCGCAGCAGCTTGCGGCAAATGCGTTCCAGCTGCGCTGCGTTGTCGATTTTCGACAAGCGCGATACGCCCTTGCCGGTACCCTCTGCGATTGGCTTTGCGAACAACGGATACTCGAGGTTTACGTTCTGGATATCCGTTATCTCGTTGACGACATGAAAGTCCGGTGTGGGGACGCCGGCTGCGCGTACGACATCCTTGGTCATGCCTTTATGCAGGGTCAGAGCGCATACGAGCGGGTCGGAGAATACATAGGGAATCTCGTAGGCGTCGAGCAGCGCCGGCACCTGCGCTTCGCGCCCGAGACCGTGCATGCCCTCGCAGATATTGAACACGATGTCCCAGCGATCGCCAGCCACCAGTCGTGCGGCCAGCTCGCGCAGGTTGCCTATTCGTACCGGTGCGAATCCCAGCCTTTGCAGCGCCGAAACCAGGCTGTCAATCGTGTCTGCACGATCAAACTCAGCCGTTTCAATATCACTGTAGCCTTCTGCCAGCCAGGTATCGCGCAGGTCGTACGTCAGCCCTACGCGTATTTTTGTGCCGTTCATTGCTTTATCTCCAGCTGGCCAGGCTCCTGACCAGGATCCGGGTAACGATAAATTCCGCCGTCGTAACTGCGGAGTAACAGGTCGCCGTTCTCGTGACCGATGACGTAATCCGGCGAAATCGGGATCTTGCCGCCACCACCCGGTGCATCGACCACAAAGGTCGGTACTGCATAGCCGCTGGTGTGGCCGCGCAAGGCACGTATCAGCTCGACACCCTGCGACACGGAGGTGCGGAAGTGACTCGAACCGGAAATCGGATCGCACTGGTACAGGTAATAGGGTTTGACCCGGATCTTCAGCAGACCATGCATCAGTGCCTTCATGGTCGGCACATCGTCATTGACGCCTTTCAGCAGCACCGTCTGGCTACCGAGAGGAACACCCGCGTCCGCGAGGCGCCCGCAGGCCGCCGCGACTTCCGGTGTCAGTTCATCCGGGTGGGTAAAGTGCAGGCTCATCCAGACGGGGCTGTGTTTTTTCAGTATCTTGACGAGCGCCGGGGTGATGCGCATCGGTTGCACCACCGGCTGCTTGCTGCCAATGCGGACAAATTCGACGTGCGGGATTTGTTTCAGCCGGCCGAGGATATAGTCCAGGCGCTCATCGTCGAGACTGAGCGGGTCACCGCCCGAGATCAGCACATCACGAATCGCCGGTGTGTCCTTGATGTAGGCCAGTGCGAGCTCGATATCTGCTTTTTTCACGCTGCGCTCGCCAACCGAACCCACCATGCGTGCGCGGGTGCAGTAGCGGCAATAGACCGAACAGAAGTTGGTAACGAGCAGCAATACGCGATCGGGGTAGCGGTGCACGAGGCCCGGAACCGGGCTGTGCGCATCTTCGCCGAGCGGGTCCGCATTTTCACCTGCGGCCTGCAAATATTCACCGAGGACCGGCACGACCGTGCGGCGCAAGCCCTGCAGGCTGTCGTGTCGGTTTAACAGGCTCGCATAGTACGGGGTGATGCCAACGGGCAAAGCACCCTTGTGCTTCTCGATCGCGGCTGTCTCGTCCGTGGACAAATCGATCATCCGCGCGAGGTCGGCAAGCTGGCGCACTCGATTGCGGTTCTGCCAGCGCCAGTCATTCCAGTTTGCGGCGTTTGCGTCCGGGTAGTGTTTCTTGAGAAACGCTGCCGAGCGAGCAGACAATTTGAAGCCGGGACTGGCGCTGGTGGCGACGGTCCTCAGGATTTGCGGCTTGCGAGGTGTAAAGTGTTGGGAAAGTTCGGGAGCGCCCGATCCGGGCGGCTCCTCGGATGTTTCAGTTACAGCATCCATCAGGGGCTTCGGCTGCAGTTGGGCGACCTGCTTGAAGTCAACAATCCGGCCCGTCGGATCGTCTATCGGAGTTCCAGACTCCTCAATAGGCGCGACTATAGCGGCGGCGTACTCGTTGTCAATTTCTTTTTTGGGTAAGTTCGGCAAGAACTCCGGCTAGCCGGTACAGCAACCGCACGGGGTACTCAGCACGCGTCTGTTTTCTTGGTTATGCTTAACGGTGTTTACGCGGCGGCAAGCGCGGATTCGTTCCTCCCGAGTGCTATTATCAAGGCAGAAAAACATGAAGAACACTCCGGCTCCAGGGTTACAGGTTAGCCATTGGTTCAATACCGAGCACCCTATCGTCCTCACGGACTTGCTTGGCAAGGTCGTACTGATAGAGGCGTTCCAGATGTTGTGCCCCGGTTGTGTGTCCCATGGCTTGCCTCAAGCGCTCCGGGTCGCCGACACATTTGGCCGTGACGACGTTGTGGTGCTGGGATTGCATACGGTATTCGAGCATCACGAGGCGCAGGGTACACGAGAGGCGCTCGCCGCCTTTCTGCATGAATACAGAATCCACTTTCCAGTTGGAATAGATGCACCGTCCGCGGCCGGCAGCTTACCGAGGACCATGTCGGCTTACGGCATGCAGGGTACGCCGACGCTGATTCTGATCGATCGAAATGGCCGGCTGCGCAAGCAACAGTTTGGCAGTCAGCAGGATCTGGCCCTCGGTGCGGAAATAATGGCGCTGATCAAGGAAACTTAGGGGCCACGACTGCTCGCTACCCCGCTACTCGCCGCTGGGTTATGCTAGGCGGCTAAAAAGTGACAGTGGCCAACTGTCCGAAGCATCAAACAGATAAGGGCTCAACAAGCATGGCTGATGTTTTCGTTTCCTACGCGCGCAACGACCGGGCGCGCGTTGCGCCTCTCGTTGCTGCCATTGTGGCCAGGGGCTGGACGGTCTGGTGGGATCCGGAGATCACGCCCGGTCAGGAATTCGACGACCAGATCGATGCCGAGATCGACGCTGCGAAGGCGATGATGGTGGTCTGGACGCCCACGTCGGTGGCCTCCCGCTGGGTGCGTGGGGAAGCGCGCGAGGCCGCCGATCGCGGCATTCTGGTGCCGGTGCGCTTCGATAACGCGCGGCTGCCGATGGACGTACGCGCTATTCACACCACCGATCTCGACGGCTGGGGCGAAGACCCCGCGAGTCCACCGGCGCAGGAATTTTTGCATGCGCTGGGTGCAATGATTGCGCGCGCACCAACCAGGGCCGCTAGCCCGTCGGATGGCGTTGCCACAGCGTCCGACAAACCTCTGCCGCGATTCACGATCTGCGTACTCCCGTTCGCCAACATGAGCGGCGACCCCGAGCAGGAATATTTCAGTGACGGCATTACCGAAGACGTTATTACTGACCTCAGCAAAGTGTCGGCACTCGGGATTGTCTCGCGCAACAGCGCCTTCATGTACAAGGGCACGCACGTCGATATTCCGAAAGTTGCCCGCGAACTGAAAGTCAGCCATGTGCTCGAAGGCAGCGTACGCAAGGCCGGCGGGCGGGTGCGCATCAGCGCGCAGCTCGTGGATGCCGAGACCAACAACCACATCTGGGCCGAACGCTATGATCGCGATTCGAGCGATATTTTCGCTCTGCAGGACGAGATTTCGGAAGCCATCGTCAAGGCGCTCAGGCTCAAGTTGTTGCCGAGGGAAAAGAAAGCCATCGAGAGTCGCGGCACCGACAATGCCGAGGCGCACAATCTTTATCTCATGGCGCGCGAGACTCACGTCACGGGGCAGGAGTCGGACGCACGATCGGCCGAGGCAATCGTTCGTCTCTGCGCCCGCACCGTCGAAATCGATCCCGGCTATGCCCAGGCCTGGGCGCTGCTGGCCATCGGCCACATGAAACTGCGTGACGCAAAAGTCGGCAATGCCGATGCTGGCATGGCGGCGGCCGAACGAGCGCTGGAGCTGGACCCTGATCTGGCTGAAGCACACGCCGTTAAAGCGCAGCTGCTACTGGCCGATGGCAATGCGACGGCGGCGGCTACAGAGGTCGCAACGGCGCTCGCACTCAACCCTGAATCCTACGAGGTGAACCGCTCTGCCGGCCGCCTGAACTACCAGCTGCATCGTTATCAAGACGCCGTCCGCTACTACGAAAAATCGACGAGTCTCATGGACGCCGATCTTAATTCCGTCTCCATGCTCATCAGCGGCTATACGGCCCTCGGCGATACCGTGAATATGCGCCGCGCCGCGGAGCTGGCGCTCAAACGCGCCGAGGCCGTACTCGCACATGACAAGAACAATTCCATGGTTGCCGGTTACAGCGCGTACGCGCTTTCGGCGCTTGGCGAGGGTGAGAGGGCCAAGGCGCGCATGGATAGAGCGCTCCTGATCGACCCGGAAAACTTCAATATGCGCTACAACTTCGGCTGCGCCTTGTGCACCTACCTCAACGATAAGGAAGCGGCGCTGGAAATGCTCGGCCCGATTTTCGAAACCATTACGCACAGCTTCCTGCCCTACGCAAAGGCTGACCCGGATCTCGAACTGCTGAGCGACGAACCACGCTTCAAGGCCATGGTCGCGGCAGCCGAAGAGCGGCTTGCGAAGTCCGGCAAAGAATCGACAAGCGAGGCAATTTGAGTTTTTTTCTTCACTGGAGATACTAGTGCGCTTCCTGCCAGTACTGTTCTTTTTTATGCTCGCTGCCTGTCAGCCGAAAACCGAATCACCAGCAACGCCCGACACGGCGGCCGCGTCCACCGGCGTCCAGCTTGCCGACGAAGCCACGCTCGACAAGTACCTGGCCCAGTACGCGCCCTATGAAATGTTCTACGACGCGAGTCATTTGCCCGACAGGGACAAGGCCTTGTTGCAGAAACTGGTTGCGGCGTCCGAACTCGTCGATGAGGCGTACCGGCTGCAGACCTCCAAAGAGGGTATCCGACTGGCTGCCGAACTCCGGCAGGAGGACTCCTCGGCGGCACGCAAGGCTTTAACCCTGTTGCGGCGCAACGGCATGCCGTTTGACCAGTTGCAGGACTATGCACGATTCGCGGGCGATCAGACGTATTACGGTGGCGGCGAGATCTATCCGCGCGGCATGAGCGCCGAGGAATTCGACAAGGTTTACGCGACGCTGGATGCGGAGCAGCAAGAGGCGTTCATGAATCCTTACACGGTGATCCGCAAAGACGGCAAAGGCGGCTACCAGGCAATCCCCTACCATGTGGAATACAGCGAACAGGTTGCAAAGATAGCGTCCTTGCTGCGAGAGGCCGCTTCACTCACCGACAACGCCTCGTTTGCAAACTACCTGCAACTGAAAGCCGATGCACTGGAAAGCGACGATTATTTTGCCGCCGATTCTGCCTGGATCGATCTCACGGGCAACCCGTACGAGATCGCTATCGGCCCGTTCGAGACCTACTCGGACGAGATCAAGGGCGTTAAAGCCAAGTACGAAAGTTTTGTTGAGATAGTCGACCAGGACGAATCCGCGAAACTCGAGATCTACAAGAAGTATTTGCCCGCACTGGAAGAGAACCTGCCGATCCCGGACGAATACAAGTCCAACGTCGAAGGCCTGACGGCCAAATTCGTTATCGTGCAGGATATCCATCGCGGTGGCGAAGCTGCGGCGGGTTACCAGGCCGTGGCTGCCAACCTGCCGAACGATCCGAAAGTGCACGCAGAGAAAGGCACGGTGAAGACGTTCTGGAAGAACATGTTCAAGGCGCGCTTTGAAACCATTATTCGTCCTGTCAGTGAACGCCTGATTGCCGAAGACCAGCAACAGTATCTCTCGGCCGAGGGCTTTTTCCAGTTCGTCATCATGCACGAAATCTGCCACGCACTCGGACCGCGTACCGTCAAGGTCGGGCCAAAGCAGGGACAGGCCGCGAATGCCGCCATCGGGCCGCTGTACAATGCGGTCGAGGAAGGCAAGGCCGATATCGCCGGCATGTTGTCGCTGGTCTGGCTCATGCAGCATGACGTTATCGATGCGAGTCGCGAACGCGAGTTCTATGTCTCGTACCTCGGCAGCCTGTTCCGCTCGGTGCGTTTTGGCACGCAACAGGCACACGGCCGGGCCGCGGTATTCAGCATCAATTACCTGGCCGACCAGGGCGCCATCGTTTTTGACGCAGCCAGCGGGCGCTGGTCCGTTGACTTCGACAAGTTTGCTGGTGGTGTCCGCAATCTCGCAGCGGAATTGCTGCTACTTCTTGGCAACGGCGAAACGGAACCCGTGCAAATTTTCTTCGACCGATGGGATATCACACCGGAGCTGCAGGCCGGGCTCGACAGCATTGCCGAATTACCCATCGACGTGTTGCCGGAATACAAAATCAAGTGGGACTAGCAAAAAGGTGTCCAAAAAGGTGTCAGGTTTATTTTATTGATCCCTTTGGCATTTGCCAAAGGGATCAATAAA
>DDIS01000014.1:0-503 GCA_002338615.1 Proteobacteria bacterium UBA1844
GCGGGTTCCGGCATAGCCGGCGCCGGCCGGCATCCTGGCCCGCAACCAGGAAGGCTTGTTGCCGCGTGGCACCGGTGCCACGTTGCCGCTCTGCTTGATGCCATTCTTGATCGCCGCAAAGCCCGCGTCAGTCTGGTACTTGACGCCGCTTTTTACTATCGGGATGCCGCGAAATTTTTGTTCCGACTCGCTCAACAGACAATACTCACAAAAATCAGGTTCGAAGGCCCTGGTGCGGGCTGTTTCCTTATGGATCGGGCACACATTTTCGCATACGTGGCGCCTTAAATGTAATTTTCGAGACCGCAGGGCCTGGTCGGGGCCAGCGACCTGAACCGGCAACGCAGGCAAAAAAATCCCGGCCGGAGCCGGGAGAGTCAGGGGGAACTATTAAGCGCCAGAGGAGATTTTTGCCTTTTCAGGTATCAATGCAACCTGGACCAGCTGACGAGCTGCACATTACTGCGGTCCAGGTCAAAGTTCTTTGCCAGTACAGCCTCAAT
>DDIS01000014.1:618-2523 GCA_002338615.1 Proteobacteria bacterium UBA1844
CCCTGCCGATCTTCGGTATCGTCCATCGGCTTGTTGAGTTCTATTACGCCGCTGAATTCGTTGCGACCCATGTAACTTTCATCGGTCAATATGAACTGCGTGTAGTACTTGACGGCCATGGCGATACAGTACGCCGACCGGGGGGTGATGACTGTGAGCTTTCGCACAGAAAGCCGGATTTTGCCGAGGAGCTGCCGGAATAGTGATTTTCGTCACAGGTTCCGCTGTGATGCGTAGAATAGGAGTTGCGAGCGGAATACTATGGCGGCCGGCCCGCGCGTTTGTACGGTCGGAAAAGTTTTTGGAACAATGTAAAATTACTGCAATGCGCCGCGACGCGGGGCGACTTGTGTATCGACTACGCGCAACGACTAAGAGTGAGGAATGATGTAATGGTCGAAAAAATCGACATCACAACCCGGGCATATCGACTGGTGCAACTGCTGCTTTGCACGGCGCTGCTCGCCAGTGCAGGCCTTGCGCTGGCACAGAATGAGCTCAGAGCAACCTTTTTCAAGGACGCCGATGCGGCCAAAGCCGCCGCTGACAAGGCGAACGCAGAACTGCTCGCACCACGCAGCTACAGTCGCGGCCTCAAGAAATTCACCGATGCCGAAGCCGGCCTGAAGAGTGGTCGCAACATCGAATACGTGCGATCAAATGCGACTGAAGCCGCCAATTATTTCAATACGGCATCCGCCGCTGCCGGAGTGGCGTCGACCGTTCTGGCAGGCGTCATGAAGAGCCGCCAGGACGCTGCCAACGCGCGCGCGCCGGAACTTGCGCCGGATATCTGGGCAAAAGCGCAGTCCGATTTTGGCGACGCCATTCGCTTGCTGGAACGCGGTGATCTCAAGGGTGCAAAGCGCAAGGACATTGAGGCAACCAGCCTGTACCGCGATGCCGAACTCGTTGCGATCAAGGCCGAGTATCTGACGGATACGCGGCGTTTACTCTCCGACGCTGACCGCGCGCGCGCCGATCGCTATGCGCCGATTACATTGGGCAAAGCCAAGCAGTTGCTTGCCGACGCCGAACGGGAACTGAGTGAGAACCGCTACGACACGGACCTGCCCCGGAGCCTCGCACAGCAGGCCAATTATGAAGCCAAGCATGCCATTTACCTGTCCGACGTAGTGCGCAAGGTGCGCGACAAGGACCTCACGGCTGAGCAGCTGGTACTGGAATGGGAACAGGCCATGCGCGCAGTCGCTTCTGCAGCGGACGTACTGCCGCAGATGGAGGATGGACCGGATAAATTGTCGGCGAACCTGGTGGCCTATATCGATAATATGCGCAGCGAAAACCAGCGGCTTGAGCAGGAAACGGCCGAGGACGACATACGATTGGCCGATCTTGAAGAGGAGCTCCGCACACTTGACGAACGGCTGGGCGGCGCCACCGCCGAACGTACCGCGCTGGTACAACGACTAGAAGCGCAAAACCGGGTCAAGGAACAGTTCGCACAGGTCGATAAAATGTTCACGAACGAGGAGGCGCGCGTGTTTCGCCAGGGTGATACGGTCATCCTGCGGCTGGTGGGTCTGACCTTCGACAGCGGCTCATCTCAAATCAAGCAGGAAAATTTTGCACTGCTGCAAAAAGTCGAAAAAGCGATCGACGTTTTTCCACGCAGCGAACTGATCATCGAAGGCCATACAGATTCCTACGGCGGCGATGAAATGAACCAAAAGTTGTCCCAGCAGCGCGCCGAATCGGTACAGCAATACATGATCAATGCCATGCGCATTCCGACCTATCGCCTGATAGCAACCGGTTACGGCGAGACCCGGCCGGTAGCCAGCAACGAAACCGCATCTGGCCGCGCCAGCAACCGACGCATCGATATCGTCATCAAACCAAACCTCGACCCAACCTAAATAAGGACATCCACGCCTTTCTGGA
>DDIS01000164.1:0-10616 GCA_002338615.1 Proteobacteria bacterium UBA1844
GCGTGGCGGAAAAAACCGTGTCAGAGCCAGCGGCGCCTGTTTATTGGCAGTAGTTGGCGTCACTTTCGCCGTCAGGCGGCATTGTATCCGAGGGCCTTAGTGAGTTGAATTGATACGACCTGGCCGAGAATTGCTGACACGTTGTGGACATCCGACTCAACGGTCCACGCCGGTCCGAAACGCCTGGCTGTGTTCGTGTTGAATTATCCAGGTCAGATGAACGCAAGTGTTAGCATTCCCCTCGCGTTGAATAATTATTGGAAGTGCAATGGTACTGCGTCGCCTGGCTGAAAACCTCAGGGCTCAGAATTGGGCCGCCGTTCTTAGCGAACTACTCATTGTCATCGCCGGCGTGTATATCGGTCTTCAGGCTAACACCTGGAATGAAGAGCGCCTGGATGCGCAGCGCCGGGAACAGATCATTCGCGCACTGGTAACAAACCTCAGCGATTCGATCAGTGTTCAGAGACTAATGATCGAGCAGATCGGAACCGGATTGTCATCATGGGATGACAGCGCAGCGCGGGGCGAACGAAGCCCTCCTTTTTTCTATCGCATAGAGGGGTCGGATACCCCGCCTGAGATATGGTCGACGTTCGCGCAAATGCAGCTAACGGATCTTTTTGATCCTGTCACGCTTTTTGACCTGATGTTCTTTTATTCCGAGCTCGATGGGGTCGGCCAAAAGTACATTCGCTATGTTACATTTGTTGAGGATCGAGTGCTGCCCGGAATTATCAGCGATGATGATATTTTCTACGACGTGGGTGGTCAGTTGAAGCCTGTATTTCGAGCCAATATGGACCGTTTACGAGACTTTCAACAGGAGACTTTACGCTTGAATAAATGGGCAGATTGTCTTGTCTACCGACTTGAGGCGGATCGCACTTTTGATCAGGCCTGTCGACGTGCTAACTACGATCTTGAGGGAATGAACAGTCAGGCCACGGTTCGTGACGTGAACGAGTGATTCGCCGATTAAGTGAAGAAATCATTCGGAGGTGAACATGAATATTCAAAGACTTGGTGTTATCGCCGGCGCTCTATTCACTCCAGCGGCCGCAATCGCGGACGAAAACGCATTCAGTAACGATGATGATAGTGTATGCCCGGTGACCGTTGGTACAGTCGATCTACTTGAGCCGGGATCTCGCAATTTTTATGGAAGCGAAGCGCTGGCAGTGACTCTTCCTCATGACGGCACATTGCAAGTTACCGGCCTCGATGCGCGAATTGCGGCGAAACTATTTTGGTTCATTCCTGGCTTCAGGCCGGGCATGCAAACCCATCTAAGCGTCGAAATCAGGAATCTGAACGGTGGGCCGAATGATGCTGTGGTCAGAGATGTTACTACTGCCAATGCCATGCCGAGTAACTGGGAGACTAGCGAGGACGTGGAAAAGGCCCAATTTGATGATCAATGGCTGGATGGCTGGGCAATGCTCACCGGCATAGATTTTCCGAGTCCTGGATGCTGGGAAATTACCGGCGAATACGTCGGCCAGTCTTTGACCTTCATCGTGGAAACAGTTCTTGAAACACCATGAGGGACGATGGCTATGTATCGCGTTACTGAATGACGCGGCCGGAAGACATAGCTTCCGGCCGCTCCAATACGAACTGATGTTCGTGCAATCGTTGCCGATTATTCGCCGCTTAAGGTGATGCCGCCGGTGTTGGTGACCATTCGGGCTTAACGCGGCAGAACTGGCCCGGTTGCGAGAAGCCGATTCCTGCCGGGTCGATGTCGGTGTTGTAGTCCAGCTCGCAAATATTGTGCGCGATGAACCGCAATGCACCCTCGACGTCGGCCTGCTGGGCACCGGCAATGTTGCGGCTTGCTATCGGCGGCGCCGTCACCAGATTGAATGCCGCAGGTGACGGTGTTGCACTACCGCAGAGCTTCGGTCGCGTCCCACTATTGTTGGTGGGGCTATATGATGCTCGTGTCGATACGGGGCACAGGGCCTCAAGATAGCTGTGGTAGGCAAATGCGAGTGCCTGTACACGATCGACGGCGGCAAATGTCAGGTCCAAAAGTGCGAAATCAGACTGGTTATTGCACGACGGACAGGCGTCAGATTCCTCTCCGGCCAGCGCAGTGATTTCGAGCGTCATTATTGCCCGGTCACCGAACGGCTGGTTGAGTTGCACGATGGCGTATTCGCTCGCCGAGTTATCACCCGACAGTACCGTGAAACTCAGGTTCTGCAGATCACTGACATCGTTGCCATTTGAAGACGTTACGTTCCAGGCATAAGTGTCGGACGAGGAATTGTCCTCGGCAGTATTAACAAGAGTCGCGGTTAACGTGTCGTTTGCAAGGATTGCGGTTATCTGTGCAACCTCCTGCACGTCGCTGAATTCCGGGCCGTCATAGAACAGGGCGAGAGTAACTTCGTCCGCGCGAAACGGTACGGCAACGTCCACGGCATTTGAACCCTGCAATACGAGGTCATCAGGGCGTGGTGTTGTCGATGCGGTGAATGCCATCGTTTCTCCGATGTCAATTTCACCTGCCGTCTTGCCGGTGATGCCCGCAACCGTGCTGCCGCCGGCCTGGCGAAACGAGAAACCGCCCGGGCTGGTCGTGACATGAGCGCTGATGCCAGCCCCCAATATAGGCAGTGTGGCTGTATCAGAACCCGCCACAGCCTGTATGTTGGCGGCGGTGATTCGTGTCGATGACCCTGTCAAGCGCTGCATATCCCAACCTGCCAGGCCGCCGTTTAGTGCTACGACGTGTTCACCGCATGCGCCGGATAAAAAGCCGGCGGTCGATAAGTCCCGCTGACAACCAGACTGCACGGCTTTGAGCGGAATATTAATGCGCTCGTTGGCTTCGCGATTGCCATACTGGTAAAGGATATTGTCGCCGATGGCCGAGTCCTTGTTTCCAAGGTCGACTTGCATTGCCCCGTTGATATCCTCGATGACGAAGGTAAGCCGGCCACCCGCGCGCACGCGGCTGCCGCAGCCCACGAGATTGTCTTGCGCGAAATGATTGTTGATGTATATGGCGGGCGGCTGGCCCGGACGATCGTTCGTTCCATCGTTGCGGTACAGGTCGAATTCGTCGCCGTAGAGCAATCCGTATTCGACCCCGTCGAGGTCCGTCGCCGGTTCGGTTGCATTTGCGGTATCGAAACCAGGTACCCAGCAGGCACCGGGGGTCTCAAAAGTCGTATAGCCGCTGGTCGGCGTTACATCCGGTGCCGAGATGATGTCGATGAAGAACTTGCCGTCGCGTGCGCAGAATTCCGGGCCGATAGAGCCGGTTGCGAGCACCGGGATGTTGGTGAATGCGAGCGGTAATTCGACCCTTTCGCACGTACCAGTATTCGAGTTATAACGCGGATCCGTGAACGGGCCCTGCGTCTCAAATGCTGCCTGCGTAGCGGCGCTGACTCCCTCGAGCGCCAGCGTGACAAAGTTGTTTGCCATCTGGCAGCCACCGGCGGATGAGCCTTCAAGGCAATCAGCGACGCTGACAACGCCGGTGTTTACAAAGTCGATACCATGGGGATTCCTCAGCCCGTTGCTAACCTGTTCACGAATATTCGCGACAAGTTCCCCCGCCTGTGGGTCGTAGTCGATCTCGAACAAGGAAATACGACCAGAGCCTCCCGACTGCGTCATGACACCGCAAGGACCGTCAACGTCCTCGTCATTATCGGTATCGTTGGACGGTGCGAAAAAGTTACACAAGGCGGTCGCTGTGCTGCGAACGTAGCCTTGTCCGCGAAGCAATCTGCGCTGCTGCTGACCATTCTCGAGATCCACCGCAATCAGCTCATGGAAACCGGTGGCCAACAACAGGTAGTCCTGTGATTCGTTGCCGACCGGGACCGTCGTAACCGCGCCGGATGACAAGCCCCAAACGGCGGAGCCGTCGACGTAGCTGTACTCAGGTGCCGTCAAAGGATTCTTGATGTGCACCGCAAGACTGGGCAACGCACACATTGCGATGAGGTCGCCGCTACCGGCCGGATACTCCTCCAAACCTACGATCTTGAGACAACGCAGCCAACCCAGCTGGAGGGGCGGCAACTCAGCGCTGGGAGTGGGGTTGTAGCCCACGAATGGTTCTTCTGGACCGCCGGTACGCGCATACGCTTCGATGGTCGCCGAATAGGGCCGTGCAACGAAAAGTGTGCCCTCGTTGCGGGTGACAACCATGGCGCTCGCTCCGTCCGACGAAAAATTCTCGTTCTCCCAAAGCGAACCGATGTCACGTTGAACAAACAATTCAATGCTGCCGTGTTTCCAGTCGTTTGCGACGAATGCATAGTTGGTGGCTGCCGAGCGACCGATCGCGACGGCATCGGCTGCTTTCACCTTCTGGTTGGAGATCTTCTGCAGCGTTTGGGGGCAATTTTGCTGGATGTCGCATTGGTAATTGACACGACTGACCGTGCCATTCTGATCGACAACGATACTCAGGGCATCGGCATTTTGCGCATGGCTTATGCCGCTTGTGATGAGCAGAACAATTGAAATCAACAGGCCATAAAGCCTGGATGCGAGATTACCGGACATGCAAACGCTCCCCTATTGTGAGCCCCGGGCAGGGCCCGTGTACGTTGTTGTGTATTAATATTTTCTTGTCGAGGCGCCATTGCGGCGTCGCCGTTGTTATTCCACTACTATACTCTGTTCCGAACGAAGCAAGTTGTTGTTCAACATAATTCGGCAATGTCATGGCCTGAAGTCAGTCAGCCGCCGCGACGCCACTGGTGGGTTCCACCGCCCGGGCCATCGCAGCTTTGAGACTTGCGAGGCGCTCTGCCGTCGCATCGACGAATACCTGCATAGCCGACGGGTTTTCGGCAAGGATTGACTGGGCCTTTGCCAGCGCCTGTTCCGCTCCCGAATACAGTCCCAGTCCCGCCTGCGCGGCCCCGGCCACGCTGTAGGCCGCCCCTGTCAGCCAGTGGTCGTCACCCAGTGTAGCCTCGAAGATCTTGCGGGCGTGCTCCGCTTCCTCGAATGCAACAGTAAAGCGCTCCGTGTCGAGGTGCAACGTCGCCAGCGTCATGAGGCTCTTGGCGACATCGGGATGGCTATCGCCCAGCAGGCTCTTGCGCATTTCATACGCTGTTTCGAGATGTGGCTCGGCGGCGGCATAGTCGCCGGTCTCGTTCAGCATGAAGCCCAGGCTACTGTGTGCGCCCGCGAGATCCGGGTGCGAATACGGATAGAACGCCGCGAACATCTCGGTCGATTCGGTCTGCAACTTGATCGCCTCGACGATATTGCCTTTATCAAATTGCAGCCAGGCGAGGTTGCCCAGTGACGTTGCAATCTGGGGGTGAATGGGTGGCAGGTTCAAACGATCGATCTCGAGAACCTGTTTGTACAGTTCCTCCGCCGCATCGAGTTCGCCCTTGTCCTGGTAGACATAGGCGAGATTGTTCATGGTGGTCGAGAGCTCCGGGTGTTTGTCGCCTAGTACCTTGCGGTCGATCGCAAGTGCTTCCTTGTAGAGCGATTCAGCTGCGTCGTAGTTGCCGACTTCGAGATGCACGAGCGCGAGATTGGAGATTGCCTCGGAGATCGCAGGATTCGGCTCGGGATCCAGTTCGCGTTGCATTGCTACCGCCGCCTGCAGATTTTCAATTGCCTCGTCATAGTTGCCGCGGTAGTAGAAATTGAGTCCGAGGTCTTCCAGGCTCTCAGCGATATCCGCGTGCAGCGGACCCAGCAACTCGCGTCGGGTTGCGAGGGCCTCACGAATCAGCGGTTCGGCGGCCTCGTATTTGCCTTTGCGCATGAGGATATCGGCCATGCCGGTTTGTGTATCGGCACGCAGGACCGCGTGGTCTTTCGCCGAGAGGTCGTGGCTCGCATCACGCAGGCTCAGTGATTCCTCCACCAGTTCTCCTGCACTGTCATAGTCGCCGGTAAGCGCGAGGACGGCGGCAAGGTCATCCAGTGTGCCGGCGAGCTCTGCGCTGGTACCGACCTTTTTCTGTTTGCGAATTGCCAGCGAATCCTCGAGCAGCTGCGCTGCGGGCGTGTACAGTCCGAGGCCCGTATACACCGAACCGATGGTCGTCATCATCGTAGCCTGCGTCTCAGGCTGGTCATTCAGTTCGGTCCGGATCCGCTCGGCGCCCTTGTCCACGATTTCGCGCGCCGTGATCGAATTGCCCTTGGCCTCCGACGGATCCGATACTTCGAACAGCCCGACCACGAAATCGCGCGTCGCGCGTGCTTCCGCCGTTTCCTGCTCGGCGCGTACTCGCTCTCTTTCCGCTTCCGCGCGCGCCAGCAATGCAAAGGTGGCAAGCCCACTGGTAAGCAACATGCCAACGGAGGCGGCAGTCGCGACAAAGGCCATTTGCCGATGCCGTCGCTGTTGCTCGCGTTGTTTCAGGGCGTCGAATCCAACACCGAGCATGCCCGAAATCAGTTTTAACTTGGCGTTTGGCTTGCCGTCGCCCTGTTCCCGCGCATCCGCTGCAATCGGTTCGGCAAAGCGATCGGAAAGTTCGTTGTCCTCGCCCAGTTCGTATCGCAGAGACCGAGGAAAACACTCCTGGTCTGCGTTGGCTGGATCATTGGATGCCCAGGGCTCACCATCGACGATCAGGCAAAAAATTCTATCCGATCGGCCGAGACGTTTGAAACCCAGGATTTCCTCGTTGACCCATTGCGACTTCGCGGCTGCCGGTGAGCAGATTACAATCAGGTTCGCCGAATTGCGCAGGGATTCGGTAAGCAGGTCGCCGAGATTGGTCGCCGAGGGTAGCTCGTCACGGTCACGAAAGACCGGCGCGAGCCGGGCAGGGATCTTGCCAGCGGGTGTGCGTTCGCCGACCAGGTGTTTCGGCACCCGGTAGGTTTCCAGCGTTTTGTGCAGCCAGCTCGCCCACTTTTCGTCGCGATGGCTGTAGCTGATAAACGCGCGGTAACGGTATTCGCGATCCACAATCTGCTTTGGTGCCCGGCAATGGGCACCCGGAATTCAAGTAGTTGCACAGTATAGTACAGATCCTCTCGCGAGAATTGCCTGCCGGCGTGGTTCTGGCTCCGGGTGGCATTCGCCGGTACGATTGGGCGCTGCGCCTGCGTGTAATGACAATAAAAAACCAGCCCGAGGTTTCCCGAGCATTGAATGCGCGTCCGTTAGTCATAGGAGTGACCGGTCATCGCGACCTGATACCGGCCGAGATTCCCGGTATCGAGTCGATCGTCCGGCAGCTGTTCACGGAACTTGCGGAGCAATTCCCCGAGCGACCGCTGCTCGTGATGTCGCCGCTCGCCGAAGGCGCCGATCGCATCGTGGCCCTTGTAGCCGAGGCGCAAGGTATCGATCTGCATGTTCCCTTGCCGATGCCCGAAACGCTGTACGCGAGGGATTTCGAATCCAGCCGCTCCTGGGCAGAATTTGGCCGCCTGACACGCTATGCGATCGATGTTATTACCTTGCCCATGGCGGCCGGCAACACGCAGGAGCTGGTTGCTGACTACGGCCCCGAGCGTGACCGTCAATATGCTGAAGCAGGCGCCTACGTGGCGGCGCACGCCGATGTCCTTGTCGCGATCTGGGACGGGCGGGTCACGGAAGATCTTGGCGGCACAGGGCATGTCGTCGAATTCCGTCGTACCGGGCGAATGCCGGGTTATGAACCGCATTTTTCCAAACCCGCGGAGCGCAACCTCGTGTTTCACATCGCCTGCACACGAGATCGTGTCGGCGGCGCACCATCCGCTGGGCTCAGGTCCTTGCAAACCCGATGGCTCGGCAACGAAGGCGCCGCGCAGGAGACGTTCCCGAGCGAGTACGTAGCACGCCTGAATGCGATTGCGGTGACTGACGCCAGCATTGAGCGAAAACAGGGCGCGCTGGCAAGGCACAGCTTCCGGGTACCGCTGGTCATTGGTGTCACGGGCCATCGCGATTTACGCGCGGATGAGTTGCCCGGTATTCGCAAGCGTGTGCGTGAATTGCTGACGGACCTCATGTCGCAATTTCCGCATCGAAAGATCAGGATTATTTCGCCGCTGGCAGAAGGTGCCGACCGGCTGGTCGCAGAGGTCGCACTGGAGTTGGATATTGAGATCGGTGTGGTGTTGCCGATGCCGCGACACATCTATTACCAGGATTTCAGTTCCGATGCATCGCTTACCGAATTTAACGCGCTCTTTCGCCGCGCGGGCGATGTCCTGACCCTGCCGCTCGCGCGCAAGAACACACTTGCGGACATCAGCAAGCCAGGTCCGGCCCGTGACTTGCAATATGCGCAGAACGGTGTGTTTCTGTCCGCACATTGCCACATCCTGCTCGCTCTCTGGGACGGCAAGACACAAGGCAAGCTGGGTGGCACGGCCCAGGTCGTGCGCTTCCATCACCATGACACTATGCCCGGCTATTCAACGCGGACGGTCGCCAGCCAGCAAATGCTGATTGATGATGAAAGCGACCTTATTTACCACATAGTGTGTTCGCGAAGCGGTCCATCGGGCGCGCCCGCAAAGGGTTTCAGGCCGCTAGAATGCTGGTGGTTTTCAAACGATCGCCTCGCGCCGCGCAGCAAGACCTTGCCGGAGCAGCACGTACTCGTGTTTCTGCGCGGCAGTGAATTCAGTGAGGACGCAACGCGATTCAAGGACTTTATTGCGACAGAAAGTTACCCGCTAATGGACGAAGTGAGCGCGGCTGGCCTGCCGGCGGGTCTTGATAGCATAAATCACCTGTTTTGCATCAGCGACTGGCTTGCAATTCACTACCAGAAGCTGACCCTGGTAATTTTGCGCGCCACGCACGTGTTCGCATTCCTGATGGGTTTCATGTTTATTTTGTATTCGGACCTGCGCACCCAGAGAGTATTCATGTTCGCGTTCCTGGTCTGTTTTATCGCCGCCACGGCATTGCAAAAAATAGCCAAGAAAAAGGGCTGGCACAGAAAATACCTCGACTACCGTGCACTCGCAGAAGGTCTTCGAGTGCAGTTCTACCTGGCAGCAGCCGGTATCACGAGCGATAACGAATCGAAGTTCACGCACGACAATTTCCTGCAGACGCAGGATCCCGAGCTTGGCTGGATTCGCAACGTCATGCGCGTGGCAGGCACTCAATGCGACGCGGAGCGTGAAGTCACGGCAGCGGGATTGCAGTTCACGATAAATGAATGGGTCGGAGATGAGCAAAGCGGCCAGTTTGGCTACTACCGGCGCAAAGCCGAACAATGGATAAAACGAAATCACAACACAGAGCGTTTATCCACGCTAAGCCTTATAACCAGCATAGTCGTCATTCTCGTGATCCTGGTAGGCGGGGACCGCATGGGAGACGGACTGGTGAACCCGCTGTTCGCCTTCATGGGCGTCATGCTACTGCTCTATGCGGTACGCCAGGGTTATGCGCAGAGCACGGCTGAGAAAGAGCTCATCAAGCAATACGAGTTCATGTTGCGGGTATTCGAGAATGCGAAGCGGCGCCTGGATGGCGCTGACGACGACGGTGAGCGGCGACAGATTATTCGCGCTCTCGGCGGCTCCTGTCTCGATGAACATGCGGAGTGGATTCTGATGCATCGTGACCGTTCGATCGACAAGAGCGACATCTGGCGCCTTGGTGGTTAGGTACAGCTCCGCGCGTCACCGCGTTTGTCACGCTCGTGCGCGGGTTTGTGCGTCATGCTTCAAGCGCATGACCAGGCCGCGACTCACATAGAGCAGGTCGCTGATTTTCAGTACTAGCGAATCTTCAAACTTGTCGAGCTCACCATCGGCGTAAGCAACTTCCCACAGTAAACGTACGACTTCGGCCTTCTCATCGTCATCAAGACTGACATGCAGCTCGCGCGTCAGCTCGTATACCGAAGCCAGTTGCTCGGCTTGCTCGTCGGCGGAGTTGACGAGTTGTGCGGCTTCCTCGGTGGAAAGGCTGAAGTGCCTTGTGATCAGCGTAATGACGCGTTCAAATTCAGCTTCAGAAAAATTATCGTCAGCGCGTGCCACGTCCACTAACAGTACCGCCGTCGCAAGCCGCAAGGCTTTGGCGCGTTCTTCGTCTGACTGTTCCTCGCTGTGCTGGGTCGACAATGCTGTCAACAATTGTTCGTACAAACGCTTAATCATCTTATCGTGTCGTCCTTACTCAGTTGCCTGGTCTGGTTGTTCATCGTCGGGCTCATTGCTACCCGGGTTATCGTTGGCCGGTTCGAGCAGGGCCTGCCTGAAGGCTGCCAATGACTTGCGTACCCTGGCCGCGTTCTCATCACCAATCCTGAGCATCAGCTTCTGGCCACTCGACAAGGCTTCGATGTCTCGATCAGCATATTGGTACAACACATGTGGCCGTGTCAGTTGCAGCTTCTCTGGCACATCAGGGGCAAGCAAAAGGTGATCGATGACTTCAACCAGGCGATCGTTAAAATACCCATCGGGATAACCGAGTTCAACATAGGCCTGCTGTAATAGCGGGTAAAAGCGCCGGTACGTTTGTACCAGCTCATCCGGGTCGGCACTTGCGAGCATCTCGACCAGGGGCTGATAACGCGCGAAGTTGTCGGCACTGAGCAAATACACGTCCTCGTTGTCCGTCGGCGCGACCGTAAATTGGCCGGGTGCGGGCTTGGTCGGCCGCAGCCGTTCTGCGATGCGTC
>DDIS01000164.1:10709-15478 GCA_002338615.1 Proteobacteria bacterium UBA1844
CCCCCAGCCGTTCTGCGATGCGGCTGCGGGGCAGGTTGTCGACGGTGGCAACAAATTTCTCGATCAACGCCTGGTTTACCAGCAGAGACTCAAGGCCCTGACCGAACAGGTCCGTCAGCGCAAGCCCGAAATACTGGTCGCTGTCATCCAGCGGCGGCAGCGGTACCAGCTCGACGGCAGAATCGTCCGGTGCCTCCAGTGGCGGTCGAACGGGAAACTGCGGGCGGTCGCTTGATTCGGTCGCGGGCTCTACGACGACCGCGGGTTCTGCCTGGGGCAACTCGGGTTGGCGTTGCTTTGACCACGCAAGCCAGATCAGGCCTGCAACGCCAAGCGTCAGCAAGAAACCAATTAACCATTGTTCCGTCGCCGTTCTCATCGCCCGATTGTACCGGCTATATGCAATGGTTTCGATGCCATTGTTGGCGGCAATGAGGTCGGGCCTTTGCGCAACTTGCGTGCACCTTGCGGGATGTGCGTCAATCACGCCCTTGTCTTTGCCAGCCGAATGTCCAGCCCATGAGTGATGCGAATGATCCCGATGTCGGCTTTCTACCGCGCGCCATTGGTGTCTTTGCCTACAGTCGCCGAGCGCTGGAGCTGGTCTGGACGACCAGCCGGTCCCTGACACTCGTCCTCGCCGTGTTGACCGTCGTCGCGGGCATACTACCGGCTGCGATCGCCTACATCGGCCAGCTCATTGTCGATGCCGTTGTGGCCGCCATGAACGCGCCTGACCCGGATACGCGTGGGGTCCTTTTGCTGGTTTTGCTCGAAGCGATTGTCGTGATAGCGGTGGCCGCATGCCAGCGTGGCGTCTCTGCGAGCCAGACCATTCTGCGCGCACTGCTCGGGCAACGCGTCAACGTCATGATTCTTGAAAAAGCGTTGACATTGCAGCTGACGCATTTCGAGGATTCCGAGTTTTACGACAAACTGACCCAGGCAAGACGCGAAGCGTCGAGTCGCCCGTTGAGTCTCGTCAATCGTACCTTCGGGCTGGTTCAAAACAGCCTGTCACTCGTCAGCTACGCGGTACTGCTTTTTGCGTTCTCGCCCTGGGCCGTGTTGATCCTGTTGCTTGCAGGTCTGCCGGCATTCTTTGCGGAGGCGAAATTCTCGGGTGATCGTTATCGTCTGTTTCGCTGGCGCTCGCCAGACACACGCATGCAGCTGTACCTCGAAACCGTAATCGCGCGTGAGGATGGCGTAAAAGAGGTCAAGCTCTACCAGTTGGGGCACAAGTTGCTGCAACGCTACCGCGATATTTTCACGAAATTATTCACCGAAGATCGCAAACTGACCTTGCGTCGCGACGGCTGGGGCTTTGTCCTCGGTCTCATTTCGAGTGCCGCGTTCTATGGCGCCTACGCCTGGATCGTGATCGAAACCGTGCACCAGAAAATCACGCTGGGCGCGATGACCATGTACCTGATGTTGTTCAGACAGGGCCAGTCGGCAGTGGCGGCGATCCTGTCGGCGATCAGCGGCATGTACGAAGATAACCTCTACATTTCGAATCTGTACGAATATCTTGAGCAACCGGTGATCAGCCGTTCCGGGACGCGGCTCCTGGGTCCTGAGCCAGGTCGAGGTCTGGAACTCGAGCATGTCTCCTTCGCTTACCCGGGCGGGACGGAGAACGCACTCGAGGACGTCAGTCTGCACATCCGTCCGGGTGAGAGTCTCGCCATCGTCGGCGAGAACGGTTCGGGCAAAACTACGTTAATCAAACTGATAACACGCCTGTATGAGCCGACCGCGGGCCGCATCCTGCTTGATGGGCTGAACCTGAACGAGTGGGATATCGATGCACTGCGGCAACGAGTCGGCGTGATTTTCCAGGACTACGGCCGCTACCAGTTTTCAGTTGGCGAAAACATCGGTGCTGGTGACGTACGCTATTTTGAGGACGAGCAACGCTGGCGGAGCGCAGCCGAGCGTGGCCAGGCAGCGGACTTTATCGAGACCTTGCCGGAAAAGTACGAGACGCAACTCGGACGCTGGTTCAAAAATGGCCGCGAGCTTTCTGGCGGGCAGTGGCAGAAGATTGCCTTGTCGCGTGCATTCATGCGCAGTGACGCGGACATACTGGTGCTGGACGAGCCGACCGCCGCGATGGATGCCGCGTCCGAAGCGGCTGTGTTCGAGCATTTCAGGCAGATGAGCAAAAACAAGATGACGATACTCATTTCGCACCGCTTCTCGACTGTCCGCGCGGCTGACCAGATTGTTGTCATTCACCAGGGGCGGATCGTGGAGCGCGGCAATCACGATGAGCTGATGGCTAAGGACGGGCAGTACGCACAACTTTTCAGGCTGCAGGCGAAAGGTTACCAGTAGCGTAGATAATGTGGTCAGAATACGCTTTCAATAATGCGGCCAGAACGCAATGGCGGAAATGCAGTAAACTTTAGAGCCATTCCAAGGCGAACCCTTCTCTAGCAATGTACTATGCTCCAGCGACAAAACGGTGTCTCTCGACGCTCGGCATTTTGTTGCCGTTTCTCATATTCAGCGGCTGTCAGGACGCCGCGCTGTCTCCGCCAAACATGGGTTCGACGCCGGTCCGCGTCGTTGTCGAGCCGCTTGAGTTCGCCAGCGCCGAGACGCGGGTCGAGGCGGTAGGGACGTCGCGAGCAAAGCGTTCGATCGCCTTGCACCCGGCAACTTCCGGCCAGGTTGTTGCAGTGAATTTCGAACCGGGGCAGAAAGTTGGCCGAAACGATGTCCTGGTTGAGCTCGACAGCCGAGATGAAAAGCTTGCGGTCGAACTCGCGCGCGTGCGTCTCAAGGATGCCGAACGTCTGCTTGACAGATATCAGCGTAGCGGCTCGAGCGGCGCCGTTCTGCCAACGCAGCTCGACACGGCGGAGTCCCAGGTGGAAGCGGCTCGAATTGAACTTGGCCGCGCGCAGGTTGCGCTTGATGATCGATACATCAAAGCGCCATTCGCGGGCTTCGTTGACGTCACCGATGTAGATCCTGGCGACCGCATCAATGTCGATACATTGATAACGACACTCGATGACCGCAGCGAACTGCTGGTAAACTTCGACGTTCCCGAAGTGATGGTCGGCGAACTCGTTACAGGCAACTCGGTAGAGCTGAGCGCCTGGAACAGGAGTTCGAGCCAGCTGCACGGCAAGATTATTGAAATTGGCAGTCGAATCAATCCGGCGACACGTACGTTCACGGCGCGCGCCGCGGTAGACAACGGTACAGATAACTTGCGACCCGGAATGAGTTTTCGGGTATCGATAAATATCGAAGGCCAAAGTTATCCGGTAATTGCTGAGACCGCCGTAATGTGGGGTGCAGATGGCGCCTATGTCTGGTTAATCGTCGGTGGTAGCGCGCAGCGTACGCCCGTACAAATAGTGCAGCGGCAGAAGGGCCGGGTGCTGGTGGACGCCGATCTCGCGCGCGGCGACCTCGTTGTAGTTGAAGGAATTCAACGCATGCGCAATGACGTGGCTGTTGACTACGAAACTGGCGGCGTTACGGGTGCTCCGGCACAGAATGGTTCCGCAAACAGCAGCCAGCCATGAGTGAACATTCTCCTGGCAACAGCAAAGGCATTGAGTCGGCCGTTGATAGTAACGATCTGCCGAGCCTGAGTATTCGCCGTCCCGTGCTGGTCCTGGTGCTGAATCTGTTGATCGTGCTCGCTGGCATCGCAGCGATGCTAGCGGTCGAAATACGCGAATTGCCTGACGTCGATCGCCCGATTGTCAGTGTGCGCGCAGAGTATCCCGGCGCATCGCCGGAAACGATGGACGCCGAAGTGATCAGTTTGCTGGAAGGTGCAATTGCGCGCGTATCCGGAATTCAGAATATCGAGTCGGCATCCGAGGAGAACAACGGCCGGATTCGTATCGAATTCCGCCCCGGCGTTGATCTCGACAGCGCGGCTTCTGATGTTCGCGAGGCGATCAGCCAGGTCGCCAGGCGACTACCCGAGCGTCTCGAACAGGTCGTCGTCCTCAAGGCTGACAATGATTCACAGGCGATCGTCAGCATTGCGGTCATCAGTGACCGGCTGATCGAAGAAGAGGTAACGCGTATCATCGAGAAGGACATCATTCCGGAACTCGTGTCAATTGATGGAGTTGCGGACGTGCAGATCGATGGCGGCAGGAAACGTTTACTCCGTGTAGTGGTTGATCCTATGCGCCTTGCGAGTTTTGGTTTGTCCGTTACAGATGTCGCAAACGTGTTGCGTCTCGCACCGTTTGACGTGCCAGCCGGAAGTTTTCGTTCCGAAGACCAGGAATTGATCGTGCGTGCAGACGCCTCGGTGGTTACGGCTGCGCAGGTCGCCGATATTATTATTCGCGATTCAATTCGCATCGGTGCTGTGGCGAACGTGTATTTTGGCCCTGAAGATGCACGTGCTTATACTCGTCTTGACGGATATCCTGTTGTTGGCCTTGGCGTAATTCGCCAGGCCCGATCGAACACTTTGCAGATATCCGATGGTGTGCGGCGCGCAGTCGAGCGCATCAATGACCGCTTCGACGATGTTCAGCTGGTTGTTACTGACGACCAGGCAACCTTCATTCGAAGTTCTGTGAAAGAAGTCCTGATTACACTGTCTATGACGATTTCGATCGTTATTGCAACGATATGGTTATTTATCGGGTCTTTTCGAGCAACGCTGGTGCCTAGCGTTGCGATTCCCGTCGCGCTCATCGGCACGGTTGCAGCCATCTGGATTCTCGGTTTTTCCATCAACATTTTGACACTGCTCGCGCTGGTGCTGGCAA
>DDIS01000061.1:0-3213 GCA_002338615.1 Proteobacteria bacterium UBA1844
CGAAGGAGCCCGGACTTTCCTCCGCGACACGCAAGGTGTCGCAGCGATCGCCTGGCCAGCTCCGGCACTTCCGGGACCAATTCTACGCTATTTAGCCGGGCCCTCGAAAACTTTCCGCCGCCGGCACTGCGTTGTGGTCTATTTCCTGAGTTCGAGCATGCGCGCGTAGATCTCGTTGCGCTTTTCGCCCGTTACCCTGGCTGCAATAGCAGCCGCTTGCTTGAGCGGTAATGCGCCAGCAAGTTCCCTGATAAGTACGCTATGGTCACTCGCTGGCGAATCGGCAGCGGCACGACCCGCAACGACGACCACGAATTCGCCCTTGCTGGCAATTTCCCCGCTACCGAGATCCCGGAGCAGCTCGCCGAGGGTGCTGCGTACGCATTGTTCATGCAACTTGCTGAGCTCACGGCCAATGAAGGCCGGCCGTTCTGGCCCGAACGCAACTGCCATGTCACCAACAGAGTCCGCAATGCGGTGCACAGACTCGTAGAACACAAGTGTGCGCGGCTCATCGGCCAATAATGCAAGGGTTTTCCTGCGCGCAGCTGCCTTGGCAGGCAAAAATCCCTCGAAGCAGAAGCGGTCGGTTGCGAGCCCGGCCACCGACAAAGCAGCGATTAGCGCGCTTGGGCCTGGAATCGGCGATACCCGGATACCCAGGTCCTGCGCCGCTGCAACCAGCCGGTAGCCCGGATCGCTCACCAGCGGTGTGCCAGCATCGCTGACCAACGCGACATCCTGGCCGTTTGCAAGCGCCTCGATAATCGCTGGCACCGCATCCGCCTCGTTGTGATCGTGCAGCGCAGTAAGTCGTGTTTTTGCCCCGATAGAGAATAGCAATCGCGAAGTGTGCCGGGTATCCTCGGCGGCAATCAGGTGCACTTCCGCCAATACCTGTCGCGCACGCGGCGTCAGGTCTTTAAGATTCCCGATTGGTGTTGCCACTATGTGCAACGTGCCCGTCACAATTCGTATCCCATTTGTCGATAGCGTATGAAAAGAACCCAACCACATCCTGCCCGCAAATTCACCGCACTGGCAAGTTACGCCTTGGCGCTGTCCGCATTGCTCGTGCTGTCGGGCTGCGCCGGCGGCGGTATCGGCAGCCTGCCAAGTCTTGACAGCGAAGGACGTGCGCTTCGGGCTGCCAAGGACGGTGAATACTCACAAGCGGCCAGCATCTACATCGGGCTCGCGGGCGACGCAAGCGGCAGCGAACGCGATCGCCTGACCTTGCTTGCGGTTGAACAGTGGCTGCACGCCGGCGATATACGCCGCGCGACGACTGCCTTTGACAGCGTCACAAAGCCGTCTGCGGGTGAAAATTACTGGTTGTGGAGCGCCAATAAGGCGGCCTTTGAGCTTAAGCGGCAGGACCCTGACGCAGCGCTCGCCATCATCGAGCCGCTAAGTCGTGAAGCACTCCCGCAGAGCGCCCGGTTGCGTATCGAAGGATTGCGCGCAGATGCCTGGTTCATGAAAGGCGACCCTGCAAGAGCTACAGGGCTGCTCGTGCAGCGACAGAGCTGGCTCAGCGACGAGCGCGAGCGGGAACAAAATGAAGATCGGCTGTGGCGTGGCCTGCTTGGGAGCAATGCGCAGGATCTGCGCAGTGCTGCGGATGCCGCCAGTAATAGCGAGGTGCGCGGCTGGCTGACACTGGGCGCACTCGCAACATCGACCGGGCAACAAGGCATGGGTTGGTCGAATGGCGTGCAGAGCTGGCGTAAAGTGTATCCACGGCACCCGGCCAATACCATCCTGGATAGCCTGGATATTCCGGGAGGCAGCGAGCTTGACTACCCGCGACAACTTGCCTTGCTCCTGCCTTTATCGGGCAGCGCGGCAAGCGCCGGGCAGGCCATCCAGAACGGCTTCTTCGGTGCCTACTTTGCGTCTGCAGGCGGCCTTGATGACCGGCAGACCGTGCGCGTTTACGATGTCAATGCGGAAGGCGGGGCAAGCGCTGCGTACGCGACGGCTGTAGCGGACGGTGCGGAATTTGTCGTTGGACCGCTGTTACGCCAGAACGTGGCCGAGCTGGCCAACGACATCCTGGTCCCGGTACCGGTCCTGACCCTGAACTACCTGGCGGATTCGACGCTGGCCCCACCAGGGCTGTATCAGTTCTCGCTTGCGCCTGAAGATGAGGCGGCTGCGGTGGCGCAACGAGCGATTGCGGACGGCCACCAGTATGCGCTGGCTCTCATTCCTGATAACAATTTCGGTCGTCGTTTGTTTGCCAGTTTTGCAAGCCAGTTCGAAGCGCTGGGCGGCACGGTTCTGGACAGTCGGAGCTATGCTACCGGAACACCCGATTTTTCCAATGCAATTGAAGACCTGATGAGCCTCACGGGCAGCGTCAAACGTTACCAGCGTCTGCGCGCGAATATTGGCGGGCCGCTACAATTCGATCCACGTCGCCGACAGGACGCGGATTTTATTTTTCTTGCCGCCGATGCTCCCGCTGGCCGCCTGATCTCGGCGCAACTCAAGTTTCACTACTCAGGCGACCTGCCCGTCTATGCAACCTCGTCCATCTATGCGCTCGACGGCCGCTCCGACAACGATCTCAACGGGGTGCGCTTTGCCGATGCACCGTGGCTGATTGACCCGCAGCAGTGGATCAGCGAGCTGCCGGCGACATTCGACAAATATTGGCCCGAGCAGCGCCGACTGGCTCGGCTACATGCCATGGGCTACGACGCTTACCATCTGGCCGGGCTGCTGTTCGCTCCACACGGCGCGACGATACGCGAGTTTAACGGCGCGACCGGTCGCCTCTATCTCAATCCGGATGGCCGAATTCACCGCTACCTCGCGTGGGCAGAGTTCAAGCGCGGCAAGCCCGTCGCGCTGCCCGACGGTGCGGCTTTGGCCGGTCAGTCTGACCAGGAAAGTAGCCGCTCGAACGGCGATACAGATGCAGGGATGCGACCCGATTCGTGGAACGAGGCCCAACAAGAACTGTAGGAGCTGTTGCCGAGCAATTCGCGTTTCAATATCTGTTGAAACGGGGCTTGCAACCGATTGCGCGAAATTTTCGTACCCGACGCGGTGAAATTGACCTGATCATGCGAGACAAAACCTGCCTCGCATTTATCGAGGTACGATATAGACGCAACAGCAGTTTCGTTGCTGCCCTTTACACTGTAAACGAACGAAAGCAGCACAAGCTCGCAACGGCAGCAGCACAATTCCTTGCCCGCC
>DDIS01000061.1:3330-3511 GCA_002338615.1 Proteobacteria bacterium UBA1844
CCCGGCCTTGCAGCATGAACGTTGCCGTTTTGACGTCGTTGGCGTTGACTGTGACAGCCGCGAAGCAGTCTCGGTGCGCTGGCTGAAAAATGCGTTCAGGCCGGGCGGCTGACAAAAATGACACCAGCGCGATCGCGGATGGACCGATTTCCCGCCGTCGCTGCATATTCCGGCGCAAAGT
>DDIS01000172.1:0-695 GCA_002338615.1 Proteobacteria bacterium UBA1844
GGCTCCTACGGACGTTGGCAAGGTGTGTTGTACGGAGTCGGGCACTTTCAATCTCCGGGCTACGCGTCAATTTCCAGCTTTTTGATCCGATACCGCAGCTGTCGAAAGGACACGCCCAGCAGCTTTGCAGCCGCTGTCTTGTTATATCGTGTCTTCTCCAGTGCTTCGACGATCGCCTGGCGCTGCACATCCTCGACCTGATCACCGAGATTGCTGATAGTCGCTGGCGCCGGCCCCTTCGCTGCGGAAACAGAGTGCCGCATTTGCAGGTCACGTTCCGAAATCCTGCCGCTCGTGCACAAAGTCACTGCGCGCTCCAGCATATTTTCAAGCTCACGGACGTTGCCCGGAAACTTGTAGGCCAGCAACGCATTCCGGGCGCTTTCATCGAGTTTCACCGTTGCACGTAGTTTCGCCAGGATATGGTCGGCGAGCAGCAGTACATCATCGCCACGGTCACGCAGGGTGGGCACACGCATTTCAATTACGTTGATGCGGTAGAAAAGGTCTTCGCGAAACTCACCGTTTGCGACCATCTCGGCCAGGTTTTTGTGGGTGGCGGACAGGATGCGTGCATTCACGGTTTCTTCACCGGATGCGCCAACGGGCCGTACCTTTTTTTCCTGGATCACGCGTAGCAATTTTACCTGCATCGCAAGTGGCAGATCCGCGATCTCGTCGAGAAACAGCGTGCC
>DDIS01000172.1:824-991 GCA_002338615.1 Proteobacteria bacterium UBA1844
GCCAATCTTGTCCGCGATGGCACCCGTAAAGCTGCCTTTGCGATGGCCAAAGAATTCACTTTCCATCAGTTCGGCCGGGATAGCGCCGCAGTTCACCGGCACAAACGGGCCGTCACCACGCGGTCCACTGTCGTGAATCAACCGGGCCACCAGTTCCTTGCCGGTAC
>DDIS01000172.1:1086-3460 GCA_002338615.1 Proteobacteria bacterium UBA1844
CCACCAGTTCCTTGCCGGTACCCGATTCGCCGGATATATGCACCGGCGCTTGCGACCGGGATACCTTGTCCACTATTTCGCGCAGTTCCTGCATTGCTGCCGAATCACCGAGCAGGCGTGACTTGTCATTGCGCGCGGGATCAATCTTCAGCGCGTTCTCGACGATATTGCGCAGGTTGTTTATATCCAGCGGCTTGGAGATGAAATCGAAGGCACCCAGTTTGAGTGCCTGTACCGCGGTCTCTACGTTGCCATGTGCTGTAATCACAGCAACCGGCACATCCGGCGCGTTTACCTGCATCCACTCGACGAGTTCGAGGCCGTCGCCATCGGGCAGCCGCATATCGGTCAGGCACAGATCATATTGGTGCGCGGCCAGCTTGGCTTTCGCGCTCGTCACATCGCTTGCGGAATCTGTGCGGATATTCATGCGCCCGAGCGTCAACGCCAGGAGCTCGCAGATATCCGGTTCGTCATCGATAACCAGAGCATTGGCCTGGCTCATTGGTGAACCTCAATTACTGCCATGTCAGTCCTCAAGTTTTCCACCGATCCGGGTCGGCGAATACGATGCGGAAAATGCTGCCACCGCCCGGCCGGTCCAAATAAAGGAGTGTCGCGCGATTAAGCTCGCACAATTCTCGTGAAATATACAAGCCGAGGCCCGTTCCGCCCGAACGCTCGGTATAAAAAGGCTCGAAAATCTTGTCGGCGGTTGCGGCGTCGACCCCGTTGCCGTGGTCGCGCACTTCGAGATAAGGGCGACCCTGGCCGGTCTGCTCTCCCGCGTGCAACTCAACCAGAATGCCGCCGGTCTCACTCGCATACTTGACGGCGTTGTCGCAGAGATTCCAGAGAACCTGGCGTAAATGGCTCGGGTCCATGCGTACATCAATGCCATCAGCGACGTCCGCAAGTGCCAGTTCACCTTCCTGCAATTCCAGTGTCCTCGAAAACTCACGACCGAAATCCTCGAGCCAGGGCTTGAGTTCAAATCGTTCCGGCCGCGAGGTTTCCCGCCGCGAGAGTTGCAACACGTTGTCGATGATGTGGCTGACACGGCTCGAATGCGTCTGGATAATTTCAGTCAGGCGCCTGTCGTCCTCCGATATCACGTCATTCTCCGCCAGCAGCTGCGCCGCATGGCTCATCGCACCTACGGGGTTGCGAATCTCATGCGCAATGCTGGCGCTCAGGCGCCCCAGCGAAGCCAGCTTGGACTGTTGCACGCGGGCGTTCATGAGGCTCGCGTCTTCCAGAAATACGAGCACGGCGCCGTTGCGGTTATCTTCCTTGGCGAGCGGCGCGAGGTGAGCAGTGATGCGTGCGCTGTTGCCCTCGGTAGCCACGGTAATCTCGGGGTGGGAGGGCAACGAGCGGTCCGCGCGCCAGGATAGTATGTAATCCGCGAGCGCCGGCGACGCGTTCCGGATCGGGTGGCCCGGCAAAGCCTCGCCGGCACCCAGCAGTTCCGCGGCCGATGCATTGCTCAAGCGCACCTGGTCCTCAGCATCGAGTACCACGATGCTCTCGCGCAAATGCTGCACGATGTACTCGTTCAGTTCGGACAGGTTCTGCAAATCGACGCCGCGCTGGCGCGCGAGTGCTTCGCTCATCTCTATGCGCCTTGCGAGCGGCCGGACGGCGAGAGTCATCGCAAAAATAACGGCGCAAAGCAGGCCGGCCCCGGGGTAATTCGACTCGAAACCGGAAAAATCGGCGAACAGCTCCTGCCCGAGAATGGCAAAGGTCGAAATCGCCGCCACCACCATCGGCAGTCGGGCGGGCAAGGCGAGGCTTCCGGCACCCACAAACACCACGAGCAGGCCGCCAAGGCCACTGGAAATACCGCTGCTGGTATACATCATGATGGCGACAGCCGCCGTATCAACCAGTATCGGCGTCAGCGCGAGCACGTTGAAAGGTACTGCACGCTGCCGCAGAGCGATGGCAAACACGGTGGCGAAGACCAGGTACGCGGACGCTGTCGCGGTAAACAGCGGCGGGATACGGTTGCCAAACGCGGGTGTTTCGCCACTGACAAAAAACACTGCCAGCAGGGCCGAGGCAATCAGCAAGCGGAACAGGTTCAGGGTGCCCAGCACCCGCCAGGGGATATCGGGCTCGTCGATGGCCCTCGCGAGGAGGGCCTGGCGACTGCCACGAAACGTGCGCCTGGCGGTCGATTCCATTATTTCGTGCTCAATCAATGCGTCGCCAGTGCCTGTACGCGGGTTTTAAGCGCACAATTGTAAACGAAGCGGGCTAGCGGATAGCGTGAATCGCGGCAAGAATTGACATTTGCTTTGCGTCGCTCGAGCGTTTGCTCCAAAATGCGCCCGGTGCCGGTGATGATAATGGTGTCAGGTTTATT
>DDIS01000166.1 GCA_002338615.1 Proteobacteria bacterium UBA1844
AGGCCCGCCGACAGCACGCAACCCATCAACACCTGGTCCACATCGCCGCCGTCGAGCTGCGCATCCTTGAGCGCGGCCGCAATGGCGACGCTGCCCAGTTCGGGGCTGCTGATGCCCGAGTACGCGCCCAGGAAGGCGCCGATCGGTGTACGTCGTACGGCGGCGAAGACGATGGCGTCAGAACTCATTCATAACACTCCGGACTTTTCTAAACGGGGCGCTACTTTCGTGGAAATTGGCGCGGATCGCAACAGTCAGTTACGCACATGGGTCGGAGGAGGCTGTTTCCCTGATCGCGGCACGGATCTGCTGGCGGGCAAGGTCGGCCAGCTGGCGATGGTCCTGAAATACGGGGTCGTCGGGCAGTATTGCCGGCAGGAATTCGATGCGGAGGCGACCCGGGCGAGGTAGCAGGCGGCCGGCCGCCAACATCCGCCTCGTGCCGCTAATGGCTACGGGTACCAGCGGCATGGCACCCCGGGTGGCGGCGACGAAGGCGCCAGGCCGGAAATTACCTACCCCGGGCGTGCGGACAAAGGTGCCTTCCGGGAAAAAGACCAGTGACTGGCCGTCCTGCGCCGCTTTGACGATCTGCCGCGCATCCCTGCGGCTGCCAGCGGCAGTGAAGCGTTCCACAAAGTGCGAGCCGGCTCGGCGCAGTAAGAAATGCACGATTGGGATATTGCGCATTTCCCCTTTGATTACAAAAGAAAAGCGCGCCGGCAGGTGGCCCTTTAGCAGCGGCCCATCGATATAGCTGGAGTGATTCGCAACGACCACAGCATGACCGGATGGCAGCCGGTCACGGCCGATGACGCTGACGCGGACGCCGCACAGGAGAAATGTTGTACGGCAGACGAAGCCTGTTGACCAGCAGCGCGCGCGGGCCACGGGTACAATTGTGACGAGCAACAACGCGATAAGCGTGCAAATCAGGAAAATCAGCCAGGCGTAGATGCCCCACAGGCTCTCAAGCAGTTGTGTGACGAACTTCACTTTATGTTAATGCCTTGACTATTCTGTGAAGCCGGTCACGCCGGCTGGAAGGCGGCCTAATCATACTCAAATTCCTGAATTAGTGCGGGTTTGGCAATCGGCACGCCCGCGCCGGAGCAACGGATAGCCCGGACCCCTATATGGATACTATGGCCAGTAGCAATAACAAACAGGATTCTGTGATCGTCGGTCGCTCCGAGCAGTTGGTCGACAGGTTTCTGGATGCCATCTGGATGGAGCGTGGCTTGTCGCAAAACACGCTCGGCGCGTATCGCGCTGACCTCATGACCCTGGGACGCGGCCTCTCCGAGGACAACAAGTGTATCGACAAGGCCAATAAGGCCGATTTGCTGGCTTTTATAGCCAACCGGGTCGAGTCCGGCGCCAAGCCGCGGTCCACGGCACGCCAGCTGTCGAGTTTCAGGCGATTCTTTCGATACATCATGCGCGAAGGTATGCGCGATTCGGATCCGACGGCCGATATTGAGATGCCGCGCATTGGCCGAACCCTGCCGCGAACCCTCTCCGAGGACGAAGTAGATGCGCTGCTGCACGCACCAAATACCGACGAACCGCTGGGCCACCGCGACAGGGCAATGCTCGAACTGCTGTATGCAACCGGTTTGCGCGTATCCGAACTGATTAACCTCAAACAGTCACAGGTCAACTTCAACCAGGGCGTTCTGCGCATCATCGGCAAAGGCGATCGTGAGCGAATGATTCCGCTGGGTGACGAGGCCATGCGCTGGTTGCGTGATTTCATCGACGGTCCACGCATGGAGATTCTGCTGGAGCGGCAGACGGACTACCTGTTTCCGACCCGGCGCGGTGATCGCATGACTCGCCAGGCGTTCTGGCACATTATCAAGCGTTACGCGGAGAAAGCCGGCATTGAGAAGAAGATGTCGCCGCACAGCCTGCGCCACGCGTTCGCGACGCACCTTTTGAATCATGGCGCCGATCTTCGTGTCGTGCAGCTGTTGCTGGGTCACAGTGACCTGTCAACCACGCAAATATATACGCACGTAGCGCGCGAGCGACTCAAAGACCTGCACGGAGAGCACCACCCGCGAGGCTGATGCGCCCCGATCGGTGAAACAAATAGCACCCCGAATCGGTCCTACGGGGCAGGTTTTTGCTAAACTTCGCGCGATAATTCGATTAAGGACCGTATTCCATGACCCGATCAATCCGTAAATTTCTGTCGTCGATCGCGCTGCTGGCCGTTGGCTGCATCTGCTGCGTTGCCAGCGCTGTCGCCGCCGGCAAGTCCGGCGACGAGCTCAGGGTAATTCAGGAACGGATCGCCAGTGAATTTGAAATTATCGGACCCGAGAACGTGACGCCCAGCCCGATCGAAGGCTGGTACATGATTCAAAAAGGTTCGATCGTGGCTTACGTATCGGAGGACGCGAAATACCTGCTGCAGGGTGACCTGATCGATCTTGAGGCACAGGTGAATCTCACCGAGCACGCGCGCGACGTTGGGCGTCGCGATATGATGGCCGCTCTCGGTGACGACCGGGTCATCAGCTTCACACCCGAAGATGTCAAACACAGCGTGACCGTGTTTACCGATGTCGGCTGTACCTATTGCCGGCGGCTGCATTCACAGATTGGCGAATACCTCGCGAAAGGCATCGAAGTGCGCTATGTGCTGTATCCGCGCAACGGCCCTGGCTCACCCGACTGGCAGGAATCGGAAAAAGTCTGGTGTGCAACAGATCGCAACAGCGCCTTAACTGCTGCGAAGCTGGACCAGTCGTTCGAGACACACTCCTGCGATGCGTCGGTTATCCAGGACAACTATTTGCTGGGCCAGGAGATCGGTCTGAGTGGCACGCCCGCGATCGTGCTCGAAGACGGCAGGTTGATTGGCGGATACCTGCCAGCCGACGCGCTGCAACAACAAATCGAACACAGCGAGCCGCAAGTCCAACGCTAAACAAAGCAGGAGCGCCGTCCCCGGCGCGCTCGGCCGTCAATGCACTGTCGTAGGAGCGCCGCCCCCGGCGCGATCGGCCGCCAATGCACTGTCGTAGGAGCGCCGTCCCCGGCGCGATCGGCCGTCAATCGCGGCTGAAATCTGCTCCTGCGCGTAACTTTCCAAGCAACTCCGGTTTCTGAAAAACCTTAAAGGCGCGCCCGGCGCAGTTCGTGCATGTGCACGCCATTGTTGGAGCCGCGGTCGGCAAAGTAACGTTCCAGCGCAAAACGACCGCTGCGAAAGGCGAGGTCGTCCCAGGGAATGTCTTTTTCAGCAAACAGGCGCGTCTCCAGGCTTTCCTCGCCGACGCCATAGCCGCCCGTCAATTTTCCCGTGAAGAACATGTGTACCTGTCCGGAATCGACAACATCGATGGACGCAAACAGGCGACCGATTTCAATTTCAGCACATGCTTCTTCCAGCGTTTCGCGCGCCGCGCCTTCGGCCAGTGATTCACCGAGCTCCATAAAGCCGGCCGGCACGGTCCAGTAACCGCGGCGCGGATCAATGGCGCGCCTGCACAGCAAAATCTTGCCATCTTTCTCAGCGACACAGCCCACCACGAGGTTCGGGTTCTGGTAGTGCACGGTGTCGCAACGCTCACATACCCAGCGCTTGCGATTGTCTCCTGGCGGGGTGCGCTGGGTGACTTCCGCTCCGCATTGCGAGCAGTATTTCATCGGTGGCAGCATGCTAAATTTTCCAAAAGCGAGATTTTCCAAAACTGGTACCGGGAGGGGGACTTGAACCCCCAAGGTGTTTCCACCGGCGGATTTTGAATCCGCTGCGTCTACCAATTCCGCCACCCCGGCAAGGCTTGAGGGCGGTGCCGAGGTCCGGGCGCCACCGAAGCGGCGCACAGTATAGGCGCGCTATGCCAGCGCTGCCAACTTTTGCACGCATTGCGACGCTTTTTGTGGGCCTGGCATCTAAGATTACAAATATGAGCAAATTTGCGGATATCCGGATCGACGACGCAATCGTGAAACGCGCAGCCAACGGCGACAGGCGTGCCCACGAGATCATCTACCGTGCATTTGCGACCCCGGTGTACTCATTGTGCCTGCGTTTCACCAAAACGCCGGCGCATGCGGAAGACCTCGCGCAGGAGACGTTTATCGAAGTGATGCGCTCCGTCGCGAAGTTTCGTGGCGACGCAGCGCTCGGCAGCTGGATACGTCGAATTGCAGTCAGCAAAGCGTTGATGTTTCTCCGTTCTGCCTGGACAAGCCGCAGCCAGGGATTGGCGGAAGGATTCGATGACGTGACGGCCGGTGACAACCTGAGCCACGGCGTATCCAGAAATCCCGACGATGCGCTGGATCTCGATGCGGCGCTGGCGAACCTGCCGGATGTAAGTCGAACGGTGGTCTGGCTGCACGACGTCGAAGGTTTTACACACAAGGAAATTGCAGAGTTCATGGGCAAGACCGAAAGCTTTTCCAAATCCCAGTTGTCCCGGGCATATCAGCGTTTGAAGCCCATGCTTGAGACGAATGACCCGATGCTGGTGGCGGAAAGTGCCACGCTCAGGAGTTACTAGAAGATGAACGACACAGGTGGCGAGAGTAGTGACATTAAGGAAGATGAAATGATTTGCGGATTGACGCTCGATGAGCGCAATAAATTACGCGCCGCGCTGAACGCGCTGCCCGAGACGATGCCGCCGCGTGCGGTATGGCGTCGGATTGCTGAACAGGCTGAGGCCGAGGGCCTGTTGCGCGATAAGCAATCGGGCACCAGGAGTCGTTGGTACGCCGGCGTCGGCG